>JAFTMF010000205.1 GCA_017452565.1 Clostridia bacterium | reverse complement strand
GAAAACGTAACCTACGTGGGTGATTATGCATTCCAGGATTGCACAGAGGTAACGTCTATTACTCTGAACAGCAAGCTGGGCTACATTGGCGACTATGCCTTTGACGGCTGTGTTTTGGTTACCCAGCTGAAGATCCCCGAAAGCGTGGGCAATATCGGTGACCACTTTATCCGCGGCACCGCCATCGAGGAGATCGTGCTGCCCTCGGGCCTTCGCTTCATCCCTGCCTTCACCGACAACACGGTGATCAAAAAGGTGACCTGCGAATCCACCGATATTCAGCATCTGTGGGGCAGCACCTTTGCAAACTGCACCGCGCTGGAAGTAGCGGATATTTACAGCGGCGAATGGATCGGCTCTAACTGCTTCTTGAACTGCACGTCTCTCAAGTATTTCCACGTCGATTATCTGACCAAGGAAATTCGCAAGAGTGCCTTTGAGGGCTGTAGCGCTATGACCCTCGTTACTTTCGGCGGTAAGGATTCTCTGCTGGAAACCATCGGCGAAAAAGCATTCTCAGGATGTGAGGGGATTACTGCGTTCGATCTGCCGAAAACACTGAAGAGCATCGGCAGCCGCGCTTTTGAAAAGACCTCCATTACCTCTATCATCGTGCCCGCAAAGGTGCAAAGTATAGGCACAGTACCTATCTTTGACGAATGGTCCGGTACGCACACCGGCTACGGTGACAGCTGCTTCTACGATTGTCCCGAGCTGCAGCGGATCGTCTTCGTGAATCGTGATGGCGAATTCCTGCCTATCTATTCCTTTGCCGAATATTGCCCCAAGCTTGCGGAAGTGTTCCTGCCCAGCTCAGTTGGCTGGATGTCTACGGAAAACGGCTTTGATATGGACATCTTCGGAGATCATAGTCCCTGGCTGAAATACTATAATCAGGCTAAGCTGGAGGGCTACGTCCCCACGGCCTACTATCGCTACGGTGTTTATGAAGGCGACAATGATTACAGCGATTGGACTTTCGATAGCATCTATAAACCCGGTGACACCTTTACCGTTATTCCATTCTCCGGCGACTATGATGCCGAGGTGGCATACTGGGAGTTCTTCAAGGAACAAGCGGAGCTTTGCAAGGCCGAGGGCTATGACCCCGTAGAGTTTGTTTCGCTGAATGAATACCTGAAGCCTATGACCGTCCTTTCCTCCTTCGGTGTGAAGGTGATGGCAGAGGACGAGGACATCACCGACAAGGTTCAGATCAACTGGTACATCAACTGGCTGGAAGATAACGTACTGACCACCGGCGCAAAGCTGGACGGCTCTGCTATGGTTTGCGATACCTTCCGTTACCGTTTTACCGTAACACTGGACGAAGCATACGCCTTTGACTTCGAAGACTACGATTCCGGCGAATTCGAGCTGAAGTCCACTATGGACGGTCAGGTTGTGGTCGTCAATCTGGTGAAGCGTGAAAAGGGTGCTGTGGAGATCGTCCTGCCCGAGGAAATCAAGAATGATCCCAGCGTCAGCGTATCCGTCCTGCAGACCCAGAGCAATCTGCTCCGTGAGCTGGAAACCGAGATCGCAGACGGCAAGATCACTCTGCAGGCAGCCCCTTCTGCTAATTTGCTGGTTTACGTTTATTGCGATCATTACTATAAATATACCGGC
This sequence comes from Clostridia bacterium, assembly GCA_017452565.1. Lineage (GTDB taxonomy): Bacteria > Bacillota > Clostridia > Oscillospirales > CAG-272 > CAKSQF01. The sequence goes on along the minus strand of JAFTMF010000205.1, from coordinate 3,330 downwards.
TCTGTTTCTGCAGACGATATTCAAGCAGCGATTGATACGAATACTCCCCATAAGCTTACGGTTCAAATGGAAAAGCTGCCGGTTTCCGGCACCTTTACCGCTAAATTCAGTATCTACGATATTCTTCCTTACGGTGAAAAGGAAATCGAGATGCTCGATGGCTTTGACGGCATCTCTGTGGAGATCAATAACATTACCAAGGGAACGGTTTGTGACGATTATACTCTCCAGTTCCCCTACGTAATTATCAACAACTACGCAGAGTTCTTTGAAACCACCGATGAACTGACCATTACGGTAACGCCCGATCCTTCCTTGGAACTGTACGGCTTTACCGCTGTGCTGAATCCCGGCGATTCGAAGGACTACGGCGATACGGAAGGTACGTTGAATCGTTACGGTGCGATTTATATTCAGCCGACTCTTCCCGAGGACAGTGAAAGCGGCCGTGCCATCGTTCAGGTGTATAACGTTGCAGGTGATCGTGTTTCCATTGACATTGTGGAAAGCGGAGAGTTGTTGGTTCGTCGCTTTGCGGATGGCAATTACACGGTGACCGTCTCCGAGCAGAATCGTTATTTCAACTCTGCGGAAAGACTGGCACAGTTTACCACCTGTGGCTGGACGGCAGGAGAGGACTATTACAGAACCTCTGTCAAGCTGATCGCTCCCTGCTATCAGGTTCTGGAGGTGGAAACACCTTTGGCACCCAATTCCAGCTTCCTCATCAAGCGAGATCCTCTTGTCACGAGAAATGACAAGATATATAACAACTGGCAGCTTTATAACTGGCCGTATTACACTGAGCTGACCTTTGACGTGATATTGGATACCAGTTTCCAGCTTCGCAACACCACACTGCTGCTGAGTGTTCCTGCGAATATGGATCTGTTCCACATCTGTCAGGCGGAGCAGGCGTTTGGCACACAAATGACCTATACCGATCGTTATCTCTCCGAAGACGGAAAGACGATGTACTACGAGTATCCTATCGGCGATCTGACCCAAAAACTTGGCAGACTTCAGCTGATGGTATATCTCCGATATGCAGAGGATATCATTTCCTTCGATCAGATTACGGATCAGTATTGCACCGCAACCATCATCACCGATGCAACGGTGGATGGAACGGCTTCGCGTTACTATGCTCCTGCCGGTTCTATCAATATGCTGGATAAGGATATGCTGTCCTATCTGGTATATGTGAGCCATGCGCCCACCATTTCGGACAAAACCGGTATTACCGCCATGGTTACAGCTCCCGCAGGCTCCGAGGTGGATCTGTACGCCGACGGTGAGTTGGTTGCGCAGGGCATCACCAACTACACGGGCATGGCGGTTCTGCGCTATGACGCACCCTTCCAGTGGCTCTGGTGGGAATATGAGGTTTACGCCGTGGTACGCCTTGCCAACACCGGCATCGAGTTTACCACCGATCCCGTCAGCGTAGAATGCAACGAGGATCTGGCAACTCCCGTGAAGATTGAAGGCGAGATCGTGATCCGGGATGCCGAGACTGGCGAGGTGGTTTTCCCCACCAGTTATGACCCGGATAACATCATTTCCGTGAACTTCAAAACCGGAGAGCGGAAAAACATCGTCCTGCGCTCCATGCTGGACAGCAGTGACGGCAAACGCTATGACATCTACGAAACCTTCCGTGTTACCTTCGATAACAATGCCGCAGGCTATGCCCGGGATGCTGCCATCGTCATCCGCTATACCGATGCTTTCGGCAGCGAGAAGGAAGAGTATCTGTGGACCGAATACAATGAGGACAGCGGCTGCTACCTTTCCACCAAGGTCATCCGTAATGTGGCTTACGATCCGGCAACGCTGCTGACCGTGATGCAGCTGCCCACCCATATGGGTGTGGAGTGGGAGACCGCCGCAGACGCAGTGGGTATCACGCTGATGCCCGGTCAGATCGAAGCCTTGGCAGAGCAGCTGAACGAAACGGAGGAAACCCCCTTCGGGGCATTGTTCGGTGAAGAACTCTCTCTGGAAAATATGTTCTACGCATTGCAGGATCCCGTTAAGAACGATCCGCTGTTCCCGTATTATCCTGCCCAAATGCAGGCGGACATCATCAGCGACTACCAGTTTGGTCAAGATATTCATTATGCCATGAGCAACGCCTTTACTGAGGCTTTTGGCTTCAGCGTTGACGATATGGCCGAAGATGATTTTGTTTCTATGATGTCCTATGTAAAGTCGGGAACCATTGACGAAAGCGTTACTGCGGCATCCCTGCGGCAGAGAGGCTTCACAGAAATTCCGGTTTACGGCGAAGAAAACGGCGTGTTTATGACCAGCACGGACTCCGGTATTGAGGTATACGATTTCAGCGCCAATTATTACATGAGCTATGACACCGAAGCATGGATGGACGTGCTGAATGCCTATATTCCCGAGCAAAACATGCAGGTTATGACCATGCGCGCTGCGGCGCTGAGCGAGGACGAAGCACCCAAGGATTCTTTGAGTAAGTATGTGGATGGGATTCACGACGAATATGTTGCGGAGTTGATCGATTCCACTATGAAGGAGTATGAGTCTAATCAGGCGTTCTTCGAGGATGTCCTTTCGAAAGCCCTCACGGACTTGTTGAATGCGATCGATGATAAATTTGATGATAACGCTTGGTATGATTATATGTTTGGCAGCAAAAATCCTGCAATCAGCGGACTCAATAACCTCATCGGAGAGGGCTTGTCTATGCTAAAGGGGTTGGATCCCCTCAAACTTGATTGGGACTGGAAAACCCAAGGCTTGATCAATGCATACTACGATGATGGCGGTATGCCTCACGCTGAATTGACAGACGCCGGCTATAACTATCTGCAAGATAGTGATTTGAACTTTATTGGTGATGTGTTTGACTTTGAGGCTACCCAGGCAGGCAAATTGGTTGAACAAGGGTATGCTTCTATTGTGAAAGGCTACAATATAGAAGCGGTCAAGGCCCAGCAACTTGCCCACGGTGTGGTAGAAAATGGCGGAAACCTCATCATGGACTTCAAGACCTAGACCGATCCCAAAAGTGGCAATGCAGAGATTTTGACGACCGCTGCGAACCTGGGATTTGTCAAAGTGAATTATGTGCCTGATCCTACGAAGCCGAGTGAAGGGCTTGTAATTACAATCGAATCTAACATTAAGGGCATATCCAATAGCGAAGCACTGGCCCTCGCAGTAACAAACCAAGGTACATCAGGCGCGATCGAACAGCAAATGGCTTTCCGTCTTACGAAAATCCAGAAGACCTGGAAAGCATTCCAGAATGACAAAGATGTAAAGTTCTTTAATAAAACCACTAAGGTCCTTACT
>JAFTMF010000204.1 GCA_017452565.1 Clostridia bacterium | reverse complement strand
TCCATTGCTCAGTCGGGCAAAATAAATCGTAAAATAAATCATTCAGAATGGCGTCAGCCAAGGAAGTTAGGGGAGAGCCCGAGAGGGGGGCGGAGTTGCACTAAGCGCAACTCCAGTAGTTCGCCAACGGCGAACTACATGAAACATTCGGCGTTTGAGTGAGGGTCTGCAGTTGCGCATTGCGCAACTGCCAGAGTTCGGCAAAGCCGAACTCTAACCCCCTCTCGGTACTGGCAGAGTCTGCCTCAAGTGGGGAGATTTTTGAGGATAATCAGCTTCTGTAGTCGCCGTTGATGCGAACGTATTCGTAGGTCAGATCGCAACCCCAAGCGGTGGCGTATTCTGCGCCGCTGTTCATATTCACGTCGATGTAAATGGTCTTTTGGGTGAGGATCTTCTTGGCAACATCTTCATCGAAGGGGATGCCGCGGCCGTTCACACAGACGGGGATCGATCCCTCACAGCTGCGGAAGGAAACGTCTACCTTGTCGGGGTCCATCTCTACGCCTGCATAGCCCAGAGCGCAGAGGATGCGTCCCCAGTTGGCGTCGGCACCGAACATTGCCGCCTTCACCAGAGAGGAGCGGATCACCGATTTCGCCAGCACTTTGGCATCCTCGTGGGTGGCAACGCCCGAAACGGTGCATTCCAGCAGACGGGTTGCACCCTCGCCGTCTGCGGCAATTGCCATTGCCATAGAGCGACAGAGGAGATACAGCGCGGACTTGAAGGTCTCGTAATCGTCGCCTACGGTGTCGATGAGGGGATTCTCCGCACAGCCGGATGCGAGAACGGTGACCATATCGTTGGTGGAGGTGTCACGGTCCACGCTGACCATGTTGAAGGTGTCGCTGATGGCATACTTCAGCGCTTTGTGGAGCAGTTCGGGAGTGATGGCAACGTCGGTGGTGATAAAGCCCAACATCGTCGCCATATTGGGCTCGATCATACCGCTTCCCTTGCAGATGCCGCCCAGCGCTACCGTCTTTCCTGCCAGCTCAAAGGAGTAGGAGAACTCCTTCTTTTTGGTGTCGGTGGTCATAATGGCAGTTGCCGCCGCATCGCCTGCCTCCTCGTCGTTCCACAGAGAGTGCTTGAGGGGACGGATGGCCGCCAGAATGGGTTCCAGAGGCAGCGGAACACCGATAACGCCGGTAGAGGCAACGATAACGTCGTCTGCAGAGATGCCCAGCTCTTCTGCTACTGCCTTGCAGGTAGCCTCAGCCTTGTCGTAGCCGTCGGAGTTGCAGGTGTTGGCGTTGCCGCTGTTGCAGATGACTGCCTGCGCATAGCCGTTTGCAAGGTGCGCACGGGTTACACCTACAGGTGCGGCAAATACTTTATTCTGCGTATACACGCCTGCCGCCGCACAGGGCTTGTCGGCAACGATCAGCGCAATGTCCTTTTTGCTGGTGTTCTTCCGAATGCCGCAGTGCATACCGGCGGCACGGAATCCTTTGGCGGCACATACGCCGCCCTTGATCTCGGTGAGCTTCATAGTGAAAATTCCTTTCGGTTCGGTTCGGTTGTGATCAGATTGCGGGGGGAATCATATCAATGCCTAAGGTCTCGGCAAGACCCATCCGCAGATTCATATTCTGAATGGCCTGTCCTGCGGCACCCTTGAACATATTGTCGATAACGGCGGAGACGATCAGCGTGCCCGTCCGCTCGTCGGCGTGGAGGGAGATGTCGCAGTAGTTGGACATCCGCACGTTCTTCACGTTGGCGTAAGAGCCGAGGGGGAGCACACGAACAAAGTGCTCGTCCTTGTAAAAGTCGCAATATGCTGCGTAGATGGTCGCCAGATCGGTCTTCATCTTGCAGTAGATGGAGGACTCGATGCCTCGGTTGATGGGGAGCAGGTGAGGCACGAAGGTGATCTGCATCGCCTTCCCTGCTAAATGAGAGAGGGTCTGCTCGATCTCGGGAGTGTGTCTGTGCACGCCTGCTTTGTAGGCGGCAAAGGCCTCGTTGGTGTCGGGATAGTGAGTACCCTGAGTGAGTCCTCGGCCTGCACCGGTAACGCCCGACTTGGAGTCGATGACGATGCCGGTAGTCTCAATCAGCCCGCCCTGCAGTGCGGGCGCAAGTCCCAGCGCAATAGAAGTGGGATAGCAACCGGGGTTGGCGATGATCTTCTGCTCCTTTACCAAGCCTCTGTGCAGTTCGGGAATGCAGTAAACCGCATCCTGATGCAGTTCGGGGCAGGAGTAGGATTTCTGATACCATTTTTGGTAGTCCGCCTCGTCCTCCAAGCGGAAGTCTGCACCGAGATCGATGAGAATCGCACCCGTCTTGGCGCACTCCGCCGCCAGCGGCTCGGACAGACCGTGCGGAAGTGCGGCAAACACTACGTCGCACACCTCTGCCATTTTCGTGGCATCGGTGAGCTCCATCTCGCACACCTTTGCCAGATTGGGATATACCTCGGAGATCTTCTTTCCCTCAAAGGAAACCGAGGAGATGGCGACCAGCTCCGCCGCCGGGTGAGTTAAAATGAGTCGAACCAGCTCGGCGCCCGCATAACCGGTCGCACCGACGATTCCTACACGAATTTTCATAAATATATCCTCCTGATTCGGGACTCTGTCCCGAACCCTGCTCAAGAAACTTTTTTGAAAAAAGTTTCTTGAGAATCTTCAAAAACTTTTATATTAGCGCGACAAATACTTGTCGCGCGGGATTATAGAATTGCTCCAAACTCTCAAAAGCTCCAACATCTGATCAGTTCTCGCTCCGGAACAGCCAAGGAAGATGAGAGGGAGTCTGAGGGTTAGAGTTGCGCTGTGCGCAACTCTGGTAGTTCGCCGCAGGCGAACTACAGGGAAACACTTCGGCGTCTGAGATGGTTTCTTCTCTCCCTCAGATTGCAATTCGGCACAGCCGAATTGCTTCCTTAGAAAAGATAAAACAATCATTCATCGCCCAAGCGAACCCTCGACTCGCTTCACGAATAATACCTTATTATACCGCATCTTTTCCCAAAATGCAATAGGATTTATGAATAATTATACACAAAATATGAATATTTTTTCATTCAATCCCAACAAACGGAAAAAAGCATATTCCAAGGTGGTATTATAGCACAAATCACCGCAAAATACAAGATTTTCAACGCAATTTTTCCGAAAAAAAGCACACAATTTCATTGCGGCAACAAATGAACACTCACGCCGCTCCGGAATATAGGAAAGGTATGGTCATACGATGAAACACTGCTTCAAAGGGGGACTTTTCCGCTCCGTTTGCATCTTTTTGGCACTTGCAAGCGGACTTTTCGCCCTGCCGGGCACATTTGCGGCAACCGATACTACCCCCTACAATTGGTACTGCAAAAATAACAGTACCCATACACCGCCCACGCTTGACAGCGATCAGCGGTGGATCGAGAACTACGACGGGTATTACCTCGATCATTCGGTGAAAAAGGGAGAGAAGGTCATCTATCTCACCTTTGACGCCGGCTATGAAAACGGGAACGTGGAGAAGATCCTGGACGCCCTCAAGGCGCATAAAGCTCCGGGAGCATTCTTCATTTTAGATAATCTTATCACCAGAAACGGCGATCTGGTAAAGCGGATGGAGAAGGAAGGTCATCTGGTCTGCAACCACACCAAACGCCATCCCGATATGACGAAACTATGCCAGCAAAAGGTGTTCGCCGAACAGCTCACCACCCTCGCTGAGCATTATAAGGAGCTCACAGGCAAGGAGATGCCCAAAATCTACCGCCCTCCCGAAGGACGCTATTCTAAGCAAAACTTGGAGTATGCCAAAGCTATGGGCTATAAAACGGTGTTCTGGTCCTTCGCCTACGCCGATTGGGACAACAATCGCCAGATGAGCGAGGAGGCGGCACTGCAGAAAATCCTCGCCCACACCCATAACGGCGAGATCATGCTCCTGCACCCCACCTCGGCCACCAACGCCGCCATTATGGATCGGCTGCTCACTGCACTGGAACAAGAGGGCTACCGCTTCGGTAAGCTCACCGAGCTGTGGGACTGATGGGACGGAGAATCGCCGCCGCACTCCTTGCAGTCCTTGCCCTTGGACTGATGCTTCCGACGGGAAGCACAGTACCGCTGTCGGCCAAGGAAAGCGGCAAGACCAAGCGCATCGCTCTCACCTTCGACGACGGGCCTTCCGCTGGGTACACCGCAGAGATTTTGGATATTTTGCGGGAATATGACGTGAAAGCCACCTTTTTCGTCATCGGCAAGAACGTGGAGGCTCACCCCGATCTGCTCAGACGCACCGTTTCGGAGGGGCACGAGATCGGCAATCACACCTACTCCCACCCTCATTTGAAAACCATCGACGAAGCAAAGCTATCGGAGGAGGTGGTGCGATCGGCTACCCTTCTGCAGGAGGTGGCAGGCATCCGCACTTCCCTCTTCCGTCCGCCCGAGGGAATCATTACCCCTGCAGTCACCGCCGCTGCCGAAAAGGGCGGCTATCGGACGGTGCTGTGGTCCATTGATACTATGGATTGGGCGCTGAATCCTGCGCCCAAGATCGTGCAGACCATCAAACGGGAGGCATCGGACGGGGATATCGTCCTCTTTCACGATTGGGTGGCAGGAGACAGCCCTACACCGGCGGCACTCAGGCAAATCATTCCGTGGCTGAAGGATGCGGGATTCACCTTCGTGAAGGTGTCGGAGTTATAAGCGAGCAAACGAAAACCGCCCACCTTGCGGTGGGCGGTAGGGGCAAGTTACATAGTAACGAAGATAAACTTCAGAATGAAGAGGATGGAGATAATGGTGATGGGGATGTCCTTCTTGGTGTACTTACCGGTGCAGAGGGTGATGATGGTATAAGCGATTGCGCCGATACCGATACCGTTGGAGATGGAGTAAGTGAGGGGCATCATAACCAGTGCCAGGAATGCAGGAACTGCGGAGCGAACGTCGCTCATATCAACCTTGGCAAAGCCCTTGAGCATCAGAACGCCCACGTAGATCAGTGCGGGAGCGGTTGCGCAAGCAGGAACGATGGATGCTAGAGGAGAGAGGAAGAGGCAGAGCGCGAAGCAGATGGCGGTTACCAGGGAGGTCAGACCGGTTCTGCCGCCTGCGCCTACGCCTGCAGCGGACTCCACGAAGGTGGTGCAGGTAGAGGTACCGCAAACTGCGCCTGCTACGGTTGCAACAGAGTCACAGGTCATGCACTTGTCTACGTCAATGGGGTCGCCGTTTTCGTCAATCATATTTGCCTGTGCAGCGGTGCCGTACAGAGTGCCGATGGTGTCGAACATATCCACCAGACAGAAGGTAACGATCAGAAGGATTGCGGAGAATACGCCACCGATGAGCTCGCCGGTGAATGCGTCCTTCCAAGCAGAGGGCTGGAATACGCCGGTGATACCGATTTCAGCAAAATCCTTGAAGGTCTGGCCAACCTGACCGATATTGAAGGTAGGCAGAGTCCAGTTTGCAAGATAGTACAGAACGGTAATCGCACCGATGGAAATCAGCACGGAGCCTTTTACCTTGAACTTTTCCAGTACAGCGATCACGATCAGACCCAGCAGCGCCAGCAGAGCGGGCAGTGCAACAGCCTTGAAGGTGCCGTTTTCCAGTGCGCCGTGGATGTCAACGAACTGCACCAGAGTGTACTGGTTGGTCTGAATGATGCCTACGTTCTGGAAGCCGATGAAGGCGATGAACAGACCGATGCCGGCGGAAATAGACTTTTTCAGACAGTCAGGGAGAGCTTTTGCTACCTTGGAACGCAGACCTGTGATAGAGAAAATCAGGAATACGAAACCGGACACCAGAATGATCACCAGACCGGCGTGGTAGCCCTTGATCACGTCGCCGCCCGATACCAGCGCGGGAAGGATAAAGGAAACGAAGAAGAAGGAGTTCAGACCCATACCACAGGCCTGCGCAAAGGGCATTTTGGCGTACAGCGCCATGAGCAAAGTACCGATTACTGCTGCCAGAATGGAAGCAACGTAAACGGCGTTCCAGATCTTACCAAGGTCGCCTGCGGTGTTGAAGCTGACGATCTGATTGGGGTTCGTAATGACGATGTACGCCATGGCGAAGAAGGTAGTCAGACCCGCAATGATCTCGGTACGAACGTTCGAGCCACGCTCGGAGATTTTGAAAAACTTGTCCATACAGTTTCTCTCCTCAAAAAAATATTTTCCGCAGAGCCGTCCGCCCACGGAATGACACCTTCATTATAACAGACATTTTTGCAAAATGCAACCGATATTTCACGTTTTCGTCATTTTTTGTTGAAAAAATATTCACAAAAAAATTCACCTGCCGAAGCAGGTGAACAGCGTATTTATCTTGCGGTTTCGCGCATCACGATGGCGGAGCTGTTGTAATACTTCAGCGCCTTCAGCGACTGAGCGGTTGCCTGGAAGAAAACGATGGTCTTCTTGCCACTCTCGTCGGTGTGAAGTGCGAAGTAGAGGTCGTAGCAGTCCATGGAAGGAACGGCTTCTACCCGCAGGTCAGCGGCAAAATTGTCTGCCTCTGCCTTGTACTGATCGTCATAGGGAGCGATGAGGGAAAGCTCCTTAACCTTATGATCGAACAGCTTGACCTTCTTTCTGCCGCCCATTACCTTTTCCACGGTGAGCATGCTGGCGTCAACAGTGAAGCTATACTCGATGGAAACAAAGGGCCAGGTGAAGAAATGGAGCATCCAAGTTGCCATAGGTGCCAGTGCGATCATGGGAATCATCATACCGCCAAGTCCTGTGAAGGAGTTGATGATGAATACCACTGCGAGGATCAGCGCCGCTACGCCGATGTAGCCCAGCACCATCAGCATCCGCTGGGTTTTGTATTTGCCTTCTACTTTTTTCTCTACTACGTACTCTGCGTAGTTGCTGCTGCCAAAGGCGTCGTCCGCTCTGGCTACGATATCATCCCGAACTTGTTTCTTTACCATAATCTTTTCTCCTCTATGTATGAATTGGAACACATTAAATATTATTATAGCACATTTTCCTACCCTTTGCAAGGGGGATTTGAAAATTCGGCCTACTTTTCTGCATTGCAAGGACGTACTATACAATATGCTGAAATTAGTTTGATTTTTCTATTCAATCTGTATATTGATTTAAATATAGTATTGTGATATAATGTAATTGGAGATGGATATATTTTCCTAACCCGACTATACTTTTATAGGAGGTTTCGCATATAAAACACACGCGCAAAATTTTCCCGTCTTTAGCGATGAGTATGGCAGTTTTGATACTATCACTCTCGCCTTTTTCCGCAACCGCCGCAACGCTTGATTCTATTCGAGCATCTGTCATCAGTAGTGATTTACGCGAATCAATTGCCGCCGGCAATGCCTCCGAATACACGGTTATGGTATCGCTGACCAATGATGAACTGGACAACTATGCGCAGACACTTGCAAAAAGCACTACCTCAATTCAAGAATCTACTCGTACTGACATTGATTCCACGGGATCTTTAGAAGAAATTCAAGCACAAATTAGTCGACAAAGAGCAGAAAGTCGCGCATTTTATCAAACACAGAACCAAGCGATTATTGAGGATGCGGTTGATTCGAAGGACGTAGTTTATGTTAGCCGGTATTCTCCTATAGTAATTCTTGAACTGTCTGCTACTGAAATCAATCAGTTGGCATTGAAGAGTGAGATTTCGGCTATTTCTTCTATGGGTAATGGTGAATATGTAAATTTAAATGAACAGGAGGAAACTCAAACAAATTTTGAATCTTTTGCACCTTATTCAACGTCAGCATCTACTTACGCTACCGCTGCGCAATATTACCTCAGGATGATCAAATCTGCCAGCCTTCAAAATTATGCAACAGGTGCAGGTGTGAGTATAGGAATGATTGAAACCGGAATACCGGAATCATCGTATTTGTCATCACTGGATATTGTTGACTATACTCCCAAAACTAATACTCGCTACACTTCTCACGCGAATCTTGTTGCCAGCATTATTAAAGATATTGCACCCAACGCTACACTGTATTGTGCTAGTGCAATACCATCAGATGTGGATGAAGAAAATATACCAAATGCAACTCTTCAAACAAATTTTATGATCGGGATTGAGTGGTTGCTTGATCAAGGTGTTAATATAATTAATATGAGTTCAGGTGTTGATAAATTTGTAGGTGTTAATGATTTAGTGTCACACTATCCCGATTCATACAATTTCTATTCCGCTTGGTATGATCACATATCTTATCACCATGCTGTTTCATTGGTATCCGCTGTCGGTAACGCTGGTAACAGAGGAGTCGCTTCTTCATCTTTAGCCTATAATTCGATTGCAGTCGGCGCAGTTGATAGCAATGGTATTATCAAAAATTATTCAAGTTATAACGATATTTTTGCAAGAAATGCCCCAAACAAACCGGATATATGCGCACCTGGAGATAACATCTGTGTAGGAAGACTTGCTGATACCGGAACAAGTTTTGCTGCTCCGCAAGTAACTGGAGTAATAGCATTGATGATGCAACGTGAAAACGACTTACTATTTCAACCGGAAGCCGTAAAAGCTATTTTAGCAGCAAATGTACACAAACAATATACAATGTGTACTACCGAGCGGTATCAAGGTAACCCATATGAACAATATGGTGCCGGTATTGTTAACTGTGCAGAACTATACGCTAGTCTACGTTCAGAAAGATTTGAATATCATTATTATCCTAGCAATAGCGCAGGAGCGACATACAGTTACCCTATTACTCTTCCGCAAGGTTCAACTAATCGTATTGCGCTCACATTCTCAAGAACAGTATTATCATACAATTCATGTGATACCTCGGTATTAGACCAAAACTATGTGTATGATCTACAGAAAATCGAATTTGAAATATGGCACGATGGCGAATGTATAGCTTCATCAAACAACTCATATAATAATACTAAAATTATACATTTATACACGGAAGAATACCTCGAATGTACTATCAAAATCATTTTCAAAGAAGCTACTACTTGTCCAACTTACTTAGCATTCGCATGGAATTATTACTATCTGTAAGGAGCAATATATAAATGAACCGTATCAAATGCTACATTTTCATCTTCAGCCTTTTTTTCACCGCTTCCTCTATGCTCTCCTGCGCACCGCAAAACGATTCACGCCCCTCCTCCACCACAACGACTACTGCCACTGCAAAAGATCCTCTTGCTCATCTGAAACATCCCTGCGTCATTCCCGAAGGTTACGTTTACCCCAAAGGGACAGCGCAATATTATATCGACAACGGAATTTGGTTATCCGACGAGTTCGAGCGTCCCGATATTATTTGGGGAGGTCCCGGCATTATCGATATGTCGGTTCCTCGTCCCGGCACCGTTCGGTATACCACGCTCGCCGAATTCATTCCGTTATCCTATCCCAATACCCTTCGCGCCTTTACCCTTCATTTCTACAGCGAAACCGATGAGTCGGCAAATGACAAGCTCATAGCCTATCTTACCGGAGAGGGATTTGAGCTGTTAGGAACCGATGCGATCACCAAGTGGCCTATTTTTGCAGGAACCGGTCGGGCGATCGACTCTCTCGATTGCACTGCCATTCAAAATGCCATCGGATGCTCCACGGAATACGGAATCGACGTTGGTTTTAGAAGTCAGACCTATCACACCCACTCCGAGCCGCCCCCCAAAGGAAAATACTGGTCTTGCGGTTATAGTGAGATCTACGTTGTCCCACAAGAATGAAAAAGAACCGCCGCTCGGCGGTTCTTTTCTGCCCTTCGTCAGCTCTTTTTTCGTCGAAATCCCCGAAAATGCACCTCCGTTCTTGTAGAATTCGACAAAAATCGGCGATTTTCTCGGATGCAGGGTGCAAAAGCGTCTTCGTTGTGCTATAATAGAACCGTTAGTAAGACAGACTGCAAGCAAGGAGACTGCTATGAACAAGAAAGAACTGATCCGTCGCACAGCGGCGGCTACCGGAAAGACGCAGAAGGAGTGCGCCGCCCTGCTGGATGCGATGCTTGCCATCGCCGCCGACGAGCTGGCGGGCGGTGGTGATTTGCTGCTCACCGACTTCGGTGCGCTCCACGTGAAGGATCGCTCTACCCGAATGGGCGTGCATCCCGCTACCGGCGAGCCCATCGAAATCCCTGCAGGCAGAACGGTGACCTTTACCCCCGGCGGAAAGCTGAAGGAAAAGCTCCAGGCAGCACACGAGGAGGACGGCAAGTAAGCGGTGAAAGGCATCCTGCGCCGTCCCCTTGCCCTTGGGTCTGCACTCTTTTTGCTGCTGTTGTTCTTGTTCCTCACCCTCCCCGGGCTGGCAACTCTTGCACTGCCTGCGGGCATCCTCTGTCTCATTGCCGCACTGTTCACCCTCGGTGCGGTTCTTCTATTTCTGCCACCGACAAGCAGTCCCGCCTTTCGGCGAGGGCTTTGGCTGACGGCAGGACTTCTGTTTGCAGCTTCCATCGCCCTCTTTTCGGTTTGCAGAGTCACCGAGTACGGTCAGTTTCGCAAAGCCGAGCCCTATGACGGCACGATCGCCGAAGCCGAGCTCACCGTCACCGAGGTGGAGGCGACTACCGCCTACTCCACTGCGGTCATCGGCAAGCTCCACACGCTGGACGGCCAATCGGTAGAGCTATATGGCCGACTGAACCTCCCCTATGCCGCCGCTCTGTCTGCAGGCGACCGCATTGCCCTTGCGATAGAGTTCACCGCCCTCTCTCCCATCGGCGACGATTGGTTTGACCGCTACGATTATTCCCAAGGGCTCGCCTTCATCGCAAAGGGAATGGACGAGGACTACCGTCTGCTCTCTCATAGCGACAGGACGCTTTCGGTTCGGTTGGAGACTTTCCGCACCTTTCTACGGCGGCAGTTCTACCCCTATCTATCGATAGAGGAAACGGGGCCGGTGTCCGCACTGCTTATGGGCGATCGAAGGTATCTCTCCGGCGAGCTGTCTCAGCAGTTTCGGAATCTAGGCATCTCCCATACGCTGGCGGTAAGCGGTCTGCATTTGGGCATTCTGTGCGGAAGTCTGTTGTGGCTGCTGAAAAAGCTGCGCCTGCCGCAGATGGCAAAGCTGCCCATTCTGCTCCCCTTGTTACTGATTTATATGGTGCTGGTAGGCTCGCCATCGGTGTTCCGTGCAGGCGGGATGCTTCTCTTCACCTTCCTCGCCTATCCTGCGGGACGGCGGCGCGATCCCATCACCTCTCTGTTTGTGACGGTAGCGGCCATCTGCCTCCTCTCCCCCGAATCGGTGCTGGACGTGGGATTGCTGCTCTCCTTCTTTGCTACCTACGGAATTCTGCTGATTGCTCTCCCTCTGGGTCGACGGATTCAATCTTTGCCCAGCCTTTTGCGGCTGCCGCTGTCTGCCCTTGCGGTGACCGGTGCGGCAACCCTCTTCACCCTCCCCTTCTCGGTGTGGTGCTTCGGAGAGTGGTCGATTCTCTCGCCGCTTGCCAATCTGGTTTTGGTGCCGATAGTGACCCTTCTGCTCTATCTGGCGCCGATTTTGCTGATTCTCTCGCCATTTCCTCCCCTTGCCGCTCTGCCCGCACAGCTGATCCGTGGGTTAATAAAGCTCCTCGGATTGGCAGGTGATCTGTTCGGCGGCAGCGATCATCTGCTTTTGCCCCTGTCTTATCCCACCATCCAAACAATGGCAACGATTGCCATCGTTCTTGTGACGGTGCTGTGTTTGCTGCCAAGAACCCGTCCGCTATCTTTGGCGGTGGCGGTAGTTTTTTTGGGACTGGCGGGCGGCTACTGCACGATCCACGCAAATAATCTGCTGGATCGGCAAAGCGTGCTCCCCCTTACCGACGTGGGGAACGATTGTCTGCTGGTGCAGGCGGGAACCCGAACCATGCTGGTGGATCACTCCGAGGGCGGGTACGATTTCCTCGCAGAGATCATTGCCGCAGAAGAGGACGATCCCCTTGTGCGGGTGGATGCGCTGATGCTCACCCATTATCACTATCGGCAGATTTCTGCAGTTACCTATCTGCTCCCAAACGGACACTTGGAGTATCTGATTCTGCCCACGCCCTGTGAGGAGGATCGCAACATTGCAGACACGCTTGCCCAGCGGGCCCAACACAGCGGCTGTAAGGTTCGATGGTACTCGGCCGATCAGCCTGTCGTGGTCTACCACAACTTCGAGGTAGAAGCAGATTTCCTCGGTCGGGACGATCATCCCCTTGCCAAAATCACCGTCCGATGCGGTGGCAAGCAATTCGTATACTCTGCGGACGTGACCGGTGATTTCTCGAAGGAGGCGCTCCAAGGCACCCACGAACGGCCTGCCATCCACGGTGACGATCCGCGCTGGGGGAAGTTGATCCCCTTCCCCTCTGCGTAGCGGCCGAAGGTTGCACAAGATTGCCTTTTCTGTATAATATCCCCACAATGCTCCCATACTATGAGTATTCATCGTATGGGAGTGTTTTTATGTCTGCTAATACCACCAATTCCGCCAACACCGCCGTTGCCGCCCTTTCCACCATTCCAAAATCCCGTCTGAAACGGGGACTTGCTCCGCTGTTTTGCCGCCGCCGTCTGCTTGCCATTTTGCGGGAGGGCGATCTTGCGACGCTCTCCTACACCGAGCTGGCCGTCACGGCAGGCGTGCGCTCCCCTGCCGCCATCGCACGTCTTTGCAAGCGGCTGGAAAGAGAGAGCGATGGGCTTCTGCGCAAAGGAGCAATTGATGCGCAGCGCAAATCTGCTATTGCCGCCTTTTTGAACGGGCTGAATCCGCTCACCGTCTCGGAAACCCTCTCCCCCTACTCCGCACTGCTCTCGGAGCGGGAGTTTTACCGCACCTCCGATGCCGAAACCCGTCGGAGACTGCGCCGTTCAATCGAAAGCTTTGCCCGCCATCACCGACTGTCCCCCGAATCGGCGGCGCTCCTTTGGAAGGGCGAGACGGCAGCGCCCTCCCGCATTCCTGCGCTATTGTTGCTCCTGCCGCTCCCCCTCGCCGTGGCGGTGATCGTGGGAATTGGCAAGCTGCTACCCTTCGTGGGCATCCCGATTCTGCTTTTGCTTCTCCCGACGGTGTGGTACGCCTTCCATTTGGGGGCTGCCGCACTCCTGCGGAAGATTCTGCCTACCGCTCCCCTGCCTTTGCTGCAAAGCGGAAAGGGACATCCCGTCCTCACGGTGGGAGTCGGGGAGATGGAGCGTGCCGAGATGGCGCTATCCGGGATGGCACGGATCATCAGCGCGGGGGTGGGGGATGGGGACTATCTGCTGATCCTCACCCGCCCCGATCACGTAGTCTGCGAAGCGGCGGGGGAGGATGGGCAAGCGGCAAAGCTGCAGGCGCAGGTGGATGCGCTGGCCAAAGGGCTGGACGTATCGCTCACCTTGCAAATCGCTCCCCGCACCTACGATGCCCGCAAGAAGCGATGGCGAGGACGTCCCGATTGGTCTGCGCTTGCCGCCTTAGTGCGGGCGCAGATGGGTGAGGGCAACGCTCCCTGCGAGGCGGTGTGCATTCTCCCCGCCGATGCCGCCATTCTCCCCGGCAGCGGAGAGCGGATGGCCGCCGCCCTCTTCCATCCCTTGTGCAATGCCGATGGGCTGGTGTTCCTCTCCCCGGCAGACTCCCCGCTCCCCAGTCCTCGCCTTGCCACCCTGCGCCAATGTCTATTGCAAAAATTCGATGCCCCTGCCGATCACGTCGGCTGGGGGATCTATCGCACCAAGGCGATAGATCGGTGGGAGGAGGCGACCGTCGGGAATGCTGACCAACACCGCCCCCGAAGGGGAGTCCGAGCCATCATTGCATCGTGGTTCCCACGCCGGAGCGCCTCCAAAGCAAAAGGACGGCTCTCTCTTCGCTTATCCGCACAGCCGCTATTCGCCAAGGACGGCGGGATGCAGACGGCTCACACCCCTTGCCTGCGTCAGACACCC
Source organism: Clostridia bacterium (assembly GCA_017452565.1). Lineage (GTDB taxonomy): Bacteria > Bacillota > Clostridia > Oscillospirales > CAG-272 > CAKSQF01. The sequence goes on along the minus strand of JAFTMF010000204.1, from coordinate 16,419 downwards.
TCCCTTCTTCCGCTGTTCCGATGGCTCGTCCCCATCCTGCGGCCGCTATTGCTGCTTGGGATGATCGCCGCAAAGCTCCCCGTGGGCTACCTTCTCCTCTTATGGGGCGCCGCCTCTGCAGATCTCATTCTGTCGGCACTCCTATCTCTGCGATTGGGCGCACGCTTCTATCTCTATACCATTCCCGCTTGGCGAGGGATAGGAATGGCCGTTTTGCGGCGCACCCTTCTGCCGATGGGGGAGCTTTGGACGGAAATTGAAAAAGCCAACGCCACAATTCTACGAGGAACTGCCACCAAGCATAGCTCTGCAGGACTTTGTCTGCTCACTCTCCCCTTCGGCGGTGCGGTGATCGCCACCGGTGCGCCGCCGGCTTTTTGGGGGCTGATTTGGTGCATCGCTCCCCTGCTGGCGGGGGATCTTTCGATTGCCCACGCTCCCACCGCCAAGGACAAGGCCGTCTGCTACGCCCTTGCCGAGCGGCTCTATCCCTCTTTGCAGGCAGGCACGGACGGCTTGCCTCCCGCCTACCTCACCGAAAGCGGGGAGCGGGCGCCTTACACCACTCCGATCACGATGGGGACACGGCTGATGGCGGAGCTTTCCGCCTGCGATTTGGGGATCATCGACCCTCACACGCTTCAGCGGCGAGCGGACGCTCTGCTGGCCCGGATGGAAAAACTCCCCACCCGATGCGGTCTACCCTACGCTCGTTATGATTCCGACACCTGCGATTACTACAAGGATAGCCGCATTGACACCGCCTCCTGCGGGCTCTATGCCCTTTGCTTGGCGGCGGCGGAGGCGGGCATCCGATCTCACGCTACCCGTCAGCCCGGACTTGCTCCTATTGCACAGCGAATCAACCGACTTCGATGCAAATGGATTTCACCCTCCTTTTCCGAGAGGATCACACCCTCTGCCGCACCCTCTCCCCCACGGGGGAGCAAGAGGGAGCGCTCACTTACCTCTTCGGCGATGGGATTGCCCTCTTCGCCGCGCTTTCCTCGGACAGCACGGTGGGGATGGGCGGCGGCGATCTGCGGACGGCTTGGCAAACCCTCCAATCGCCTGCGGTCATCCGAGGCGGACGGTGCAATATCGCATCGGAGCGTGGAGAGCTGATAGACTATCTGCTTCCGTCGCTGTTTTTGCCCTCTCCCCGCGGAAGTTTGCTATCCTACGGTACCCGTCAGGCGGTGCAAACCGTCCTCCGAGCAGCAGGACGGACGCACAAACCGTTTTTCAAAGACATCCCACAGCCGAGCAAGGCGATCGCCGCTCTTCGGGAGCGCATACGGTTGGGTGCACTTGCCAAAAGCCCAGCCGTCTCTGATTCGGTGCACCCTCATTCGTGGAGTGATCGTCGCTCTATGCACCGCAAACCGCTTCCGTTAAAGGGGGGCAGTGCCCACCTTTGCCAAAACGGGGAATACCAAGCGCAGGCCATCACGGCTCCCGTCCTTTGTCTGCTGCTCCCGCACGCTCCCCGCCCTGCGCTGGCGCTGTTGCAGAGTTTTTCCCAAGATGCTCCCCACGGCGGATTTGCAGATCCTGCCCGCCCCGATCGGATACCTCAATCGGGGCTTGCGCTGGCGGTGACTGCGCTGGCGGCCGTGGTGACCGGACAAAGTCCGGCAAAGCGGCTGATGACGCTCCCCCGCTGCGGTGCGCTCTATCCATTTTTGTGCCGCCGTCCCGATGCCGCCGAGGCAAGATCTGTCCCCGCTACCTCCGATCTTCCCGTCGATGCAGTTTCATCGCCACCCTCGGTTTGTCTGTTAGGAAGCGGAGCGCACGGTCTGCTCGTCGCCCGTGGGAGGGGGATCTCCCTATGGGAGAGCGGTGTTCCGCTGACCGCTCCCACCCCAGCCAACCGATTGTTTGGAAGCGGCAGGATGAGTGGTCTGCTGCTCTTTCGAAATGGTGCGCTCTGCCCATCCTTTGAGGAGATTGGCCGCAGGGAGGCGGGCAGGCTGACCCTTTGCGGCAAGGGCGGTACGTTGCAGATCGCTCGCACTCCGATGGGGTGGAATCTTTGCTATGAGCAAGTGCAAACGGAGGCCGTGGAGGTTCGTTTCCTCTTCTGCCCCTCCTGCGATTCGCCCGTCCGTCTGTCTGAGGAGCGAGTGACGGCGGAGAGTGGCGAGCTTTTCTGCCTCTGCGTGGAATACTCCCCCACCCTTTCGGCGGTGATTGCTCTGGACGGGGTTGCTGATCCCTTCACCCACGCCGATCCCTCTCCCTTCCCACGGGGGAACGGACAGATCGCCTCCATCTTGCGGATCTCCCAAAAGCCTGCCGTGGGGATGATGACCGCCCCCGCCTGCATCATCGGGGGACGTCTCCTCCAAAGGCACTGCACCCTTCGGATTGCCATCGCCGCTACCAAAGCCGCCGCATTGCAGGGACTTTGCACCACCGGCGTTGCTCCTGCCGATCTCGCGCCCGCTACCGATCTGCCTCTGCCTGCTCCGGATGGAGGGCTGGCGGCACGGGTGCTGGAATGGCAACTGTCCGACCTCTTTGAGGGATCTCCCATCCCGTCGGGAGTGGCGACGGGCGGTGTGGGAAGCGATGCCCTCCATCTTAACCGCTGTGTTAGCGGCGGACGGGAGCTGCTGATCTCCAAGGGCTTTCCCGCAAGCGATCTTGCACCCGCCGTGCTATCGGTGAGCAGACGGGAGGGAGCGGAGGCGCTGATCGCCCGTCTGCTGTCTGCCAAGTCTATGGAGGGAGAAACGCCCCTGCTCCCCGCTGAGAGCAAGATCCGCTATCCCGATGGCGATCTGTCGATTCTCCGTGGGCGGGATCTGCCTGCCGTCGCCCGCTGCTACGGGAACGGCATCGGGATGCTGATGGCCGATCCCGAGGACCTGCGCCTGCGGCTGACGCCATCAGGTGCAGACTTTCCGATCTGTATGTTCCTGCATCGGGAGGAGCGAACGCTATTGCTTCCTGCCGCCGCTGCCGAGGTGCGCTATCTCCCCGGAGAGGCGATCTTTTCGGGGGATGGCTTTACCCTTCGGCTGGCATTGCTCCCACGCCTTCCTCTGCTGGCGATCCGATTGACGGCCGACGGGCAAGGCGAGCTGAACTTTCCCACTCTGCCTTCGCCCGATAAGGTGGAGGCGAGCGACTCTATCTGGTATATGGCAAAGCAGCAGGCGCTCTTTTGCCGTCGATTGGATGGGACAAACGAGCAGATTTGGCTCATCGGCAGTTTCCCGCGGACTCACGATCGGCTCTATTACTGGGTGCGGGAGCAAATCACCTCCCAAACCCTTCCCGGGATCGTCGAGGGCTGGGGACAAAAACAGCGGCAGATGACTGCGCTCCTGCGCATCGAGGGGGAGGAGGCACCGCCCATTCCCGCCCTTGCGGCCACCGTGATGCAATCGGACTCCCCGCAAAAGCGCTGCTCTCCCCCATCCTTGCCCCCGACGAGGCGACCGCCGATCTCATTCGGCTGGCGATGGGTGCGCCCACCCTTTTGCTTCCCATCGCTCTGCTCATCCGTGTGCGGGTAGAGGACGATTTTGCCGTCGCCCATCTTCGGATTCCCACCGAGGGAGGAAGAGCCAGCCTCTATTTCCTTGCCGCCCGCTCTCTGGAAAAGGCGATGGAGGAGGACGGGCAGAGTCCTCTGCTCCCCGCCGTGGTGGAGGCCTTCGCCCGCCTTGCCGAGGAGATCGGCGACCACGGGGGGCTTGCGCATTACACCGACTTTGCGCCTTCACAGACTGCCGTCGGAAGTTGGAACTCGCTTTCCCAGGTGTCGGGGCGGACGATGGCGTTGCTCTCCGCTCTGCTGCGAGGGGAGGCTGAGGCGATCCCCGATCTGTGGGATGCCATCCGTGGGAGCTGGGCTGTGCAAAATCCCTTCGACTGTGCGCTATTGTGGTGCGCCGTGCTCTGGGGAGTGCTGGGCTTCATCCCCAATCGGGAGGGCTTTACCTTAGCGCCGATGGCGGTGGATAGTGCGATGGAGCTATGCTTCTCCTACCGTGGCCGGTGGCAGATTCGGCTGTCTCCCGACGAGCCGCCGATCTGCGTTCGAGGGGATCAGTCTGCCCCAAGTTCTCCCCAAACAGAGGAAAAAATCGTTAGAAATTCAATTATTTCTCCCAAAACAGTTGCAATTCCCAAAGAAATGGTGTAGAATAGAGGGATAAACGACCTCTGTAAGGAGGGATCATTTGATCCGAACGATTCCTGCCCCCCTGCCTGAAGCGCTGCCTTGCAGCACGGCGCTGACTCCGCAGGTGCGGCTTTGCCATCTTCCTATGACCCATTGCAAGGGGAACTATCTTTCCCTGCGCTTTTTGATTCCCTTGGGCGAGATGACTTCCACCTATGCACTGCTCCCCTACGTGCTCACACGGGGCAGTACCGATTATCCCGATCTGGACGCCATTGACCGCGCCGCCGATCTCCTCTACGGAGCCGAACTCACCCCGATGGTAGGCTCCGAGGGAGAGTGGCAGGTCATCGGCTTTTCGGCATCCTTTCTCGCCGACCGTATGGCGCCCGACGGCTGTGAGATTTTGGACGGCGTTCTCAAGCTGCTGTCCTCTCTGCTGCTCTCTCCTCGGATGGAGGGGGCTACCCTGCTCCCCGAATTTGTGGAAAGCGAGAAAATCAAGCTCTGCGACCGTCTGCGATCCTTAAAAGACAATCCCGATCTCTACGCTATCAAGCGCTCCGAGGAGCTGATGTGTGAGGGCGAAGCCTACGCCCGCTACGAGCGAGGCGAGGAATCGGAGGTGGCAAAGGTCACCCCCGAAGCCCTCACCGCCGCTTGGCAGACGCTGCTCCGCACCGCTCCGCTGGTCATCACCTATGCAGGCGATGCTCCCGCATCGAAACTGATTCCGCTGCTGGGCTCCTATTTCGGCAAGCTCTGCGCCACCCCCGCTCCCCTCCCCCCCACCGACGTCCTTCGCAAGGCCAAGGGAGAGCCTCGGCGGTTCACCGAGAAGCTGTCAAATGGTCAGTGTCAGCTGATTATCGGTCTGCGATCAGGCTCGGTGATCGGAGATGCCGATCACGCCGCCTTTTCCTTGCTCTTTGCCATGCTTTCCTCCTCTCCCACCGCACGGCTGTTTACCAAAGTGCGGGAGGAACGCTCTCTTTGCTATAGCTGCAACGCCCTCAGCGATTCCCACAAGGGAATCCTGCTCATCACCTGCGGTCTGCGCCGTGAGCGGCTGGCAGAAGCGGAAGAGGCGATCCTGGAACAGCTCCGCGCGCTGGCAAGCGGCGACTTCACCGAGGAAGAGTTTTCCTCTGCCAAGCGCTGGCTGATGGGTCGCTACCCCATTCTGGAGGACAGCCCCATTGCCCTTTCGGGCTGGTATTTCAGCCGCTCCCCGCTGGGAGTTGCCGACAGCCCCCGCATCGAGGCAGAGCGGATTGCCAAAGTCACCCCTGCCGACGTAATGCGCGCCGCAGGACGGCTTTCTCTGGATACGGTCTACACCCTGCTGGATCGCTCCCGCCCTCGAAAGGAGGTTTCCGATGAATCCGACGATGAAAACTGAGATCCATCCCCTCACCGACGAGCGGGCGGTCACCTTCACCCACCAATCGGGGCTCACCGTTACGGTACTGGAAAAGCCCCTGCATACTTACTATGCCCTCCTTGCCACCAACTTCGGTTCGGTGCATCGGGAGATGAAGATCGACGGTGTGCGCTATACCCTCCCCGACGGAACGGCTCACTTTTTGGAGCACAAACTCTTCGATCAGCCCGACGGCAGTGATGCCTTTGCTAAGTTCGCCGCCATCGGTGCCGATGCCAACGCATTCACCACCTATCTGTCCACCGCCTGCCTCTTCGATTGCACCCAGTAGTTTGCAGAGGGGCTGGAGGTACTGCTAAAGTTCGTCACCTCGGCTCATTTCACCGAAGAGACGGTTGCCAAGGAGCTGCCCATCATCGGCGAGGAGATCGCCGCTGACCGTGACGCTCCCGCAGAGGTGCTATACAGCGACATTCTGAAGGCACTTTACAAAAATCATCCCGTGCGCCGTGCGATTTTAGGCAGTCCCGCCTCTATCGCAAAGCTCACCCCCCGGCTGCTCTCCACCGTTCATCGGGCGCTCTACCATCCTGCAAGGCTTCACCTTTGCGTAGCGGGTCGGGTCACTCCCGAGGAAGTGGAAGCGGTATGCGACCGCGTGTTTGGCGGCACTCTCCCCCTTGCGCCTATAGTGGAATATCTCCCCGTGAAAGAGCCGAGAGCGGTTGCCAAGTCCCGCACTACCCGCAAGATGAGCGTTTCCCAGCCCACGGTGGCGCTGGGCATCAAGCTCCTGCCCGAGGAGGACGAGGACATCCCCAAAACCGCCGCCGCACTGGAGGTGCTGGGCTGTCTGCTCTTTGGCGAAAGCTCCGCCCTCTCCCACAGACTCTATCGGGAGGGCGTCATCTCCTCCACTCTGTCCTTCGAGTCCACGATGAATCGGAGTTTCGGACATCTCATCGTCTTTGCCAACACCGATGATCCCGAAAAGACGCTGGCGGCGCTGAAAGAGGCGCTCTACGGCTTCAACGCCCCCGATCCCACCGATTTCCTCGCCTGCAAGCGAATGGAGCTGGGCGATCTCTTCCAATCGCTGGACTCCACCGAAGAATACGCTTCGGATTATCTTGCCCACCGGATGGAGGGCAGTAACCTCTTCGCATACGCCGACGCTCTGTCGGCACTCACCCCCGCCGACGTCACCGACTTGGTAAAACGTCTGAGGGCCCCCGATCTCACGGCAGAGGCACTGGTCATGCTGAAACATAAATCATAAGGAGTAAATCTATGAACAAAATCTCGTTCCCCGGACTGGGTATCGGCGAGATGGAGATCAATCCCATTGCACTGGACTTTGGAAAACTCTCTATCGCTTGGTACGGTCTGATCATCACCTGCGGCATCATTTTCTGTGCTGTGTACATCTATCTCAGCGGCAAACGGATCAAGCTGGTTATGGACGATCTCATTGACGTTGCCTTCTGCACCGTTATTCCCGGCATCATCGGCGCAAGACTCTACTACGTCTTCTTCGATTTCTTGGAGCGTCCCGACAATTACACCTCCTTCTACGACGTCATCGCCGTTTGGGAGGGCGGACTTGCCATTTACGGCGGTATCATCTTCGGTGCGCTGGGCGCGCTGATCGGTCTGCGCTGGAAAAAGATCCGCATCCCCGCCTTCTTCGATCTGCTGGCACCTGCCGTTCAGATGGCGCAGGCCATCGGCAGATGGGGCAACTTCTGCAATGCGGAAGCCTTCGGCGGTGAGACCACTCTCCCTTGGAGAATGCGCATCGTCAACGATTATTACCCCACCGGCATCGAAGTACATCCCACCTTCCTGTACGAATCCCTTTGGAATCTGCTGGGATTTGTGCTCTTGAATCTGTATTCCAAGAAGAAAAAGTTCGACGGCGAAATTTTCTTCCTTTATATCGGATGGTATGGCCTTGGCAGAATGTTCATCGAGGGTCTGCGCACCGACTCCCTCTATCTGGGCGGTCTGCGTGTCTCCCAGTGGCTGGCAGGTGCCTGCCTTGTAGTGGCAATCGCTATGCTGGTTTACTTCCACGCCGTGAAGAAGCTCCGTACCGTGACGGATTGCATCTATCTGCCCGAATCCAAGCGCTACGATGAGGTAAGCGCCGTAGCAGCATCCGAGGGCGAGTCCGCTGAGGCTGCAGAGTCCGCTGAAACCACTGACACCGCCGAGGAATCCTCCTCCGCATCTGACGAAAACAATCCATCTATCTAACTATCTAACTAAGGAGTAACTGCAAATGGCAAAAATCATTGACGGCAAGGCGATTTCCGCCGCCGAACGTATTAGTATTAAAGAAGAAACTACCGCATTCATCGAGGCAAACGGTTACGCCCCCGGTTTGGCGGTGATCATCGTGGGTGAGAACCCCGCCTCTCAGGTTTACGTGCGCAACAAGCACAAGGCCTGCGGTGAGGTTGGCTTCCTCTCCCGTGTGTACGAGCTGCCCGAGGCTACCCCCCAAGGGGAGTTGAACGCCCTCATCGACACCCTCAACGCTGACGAAGCTATCCACGGTATCCTCTGCCAGCTGCCTCTGCCGAAGCACCTGAACGAGGACGAGGTGATCGCGCGGATCTCTCCTGCCAAGGACGTGGACGCTTTCCACGTACAGAACGTGGGACGGATTATGCTGGGCGATTACGATTTCCTCCCCTGCACCCCCGCAGGTGTAATGGTTCTGCTCAGAGAGGCAGGCGTAGAGATCTCCGGTAAGGAGTGCGTGGTACTGGGCAGAAGCAATATCGTCGGCAAGCCTATGGCGATGCTCCTCCTACAAGCCAATGGTACGGTCACCATCTGCCACTCCCGTACCAAGAATCTGGCTGAAGTCACCCGCCGTGCCGATATTCTGGTGGTTGCCATCGGCAAGGCCAAGTTCATCACCGGCGATATGGTAAAGCCCGGTGCCGTGGTTATCGACGTGGGTATGGATCGGGACGAGAACGGCAAGCTCTGCGGCGACGTGGATTTTGCATCGGTAGAGCCGATCTGCTCCGCCATCACCCCCGTTCCCGGTGGCGTTGGCCCTATGACCATCACTATGCTGCTGAGAAACACCCTCACCGCTGCCAAGCGATTTGCACAAGCAGCAAACTAATCGTCTCAACGTAAGTACAAAACCTGCCTTCGGGCAGGTTTTTTGTTGGAGATTGATTCTTATGGATAGGGAATTTGACTGTTTTTGCTCTATTTTTTGCCCGTTTTCTACCCATCGTACCGCCAAAACAGTTATTTTGTACGAATTGGTTGATAACATTTTGTGCAGTTCGGCAATGCAAATGACATCCTGCACAAAATCGTTTTTTAGTTTTTGTAATTCCATACAAAAATCGGGCACAGCACAAGCGGTTATTGACAAAATATCAACAAATTGTTAAAATAATATTACAAATATAAACGGCAAGATGACCGTATTTTTCAAGGAGGAAAACATGAAAAAAATCATCTCAACACTACTCGTGCTTGCAATGGTTGCTTGTATGCTGCCCGCTTTTGCAGTATCCACTTCCGCAGCAAGTGCAAATCCCCAGCAGGGTCTGAACGCTACCTTCTGGCACACCGTTGCAGACGTTGCCGGCGGCAAATCCGGTCATGCGGACGGTATGCGCCGTCTGATGGGTTGGCACGGCAGGGGTCAGTCTACCAGCTACGAGACCAACGAATGGTTCGATGATTCCATCGATCAGATCGTTAAGACCTCTTACAAGTGGCCCACCGTTGGCGACGGCACTCTGACCTTCGCTCAGGGCTTCGACCGTGACTCCTATCACGCAAACACCAACCAGACCGGTGACAACGAATATCTGGTACAGTGGACCGGTACCATGAAGGCTTCTGCCGCAGGCACCTACACCTTCGTTGGTAATGCGCTGGACAACGGCGTTGCAATCTTCGTAGACGGCCAGAAGTCATTCGAATGGTGGGGTCCCGACTCTTGGTTCGAAAATGAGTCCCTGATGTCCAAGTACACCTTCACCATCACCGAGGATCAGGTTGGTAAGGATATTCCCTTCGAAATGTGGTTCTTGGAAATGTTCGGTGACGAGCGACTGAAGATGTCCGTAACTATGGACGGCACCCCCGAGGGTCAGAAGTCTATGGATGAAGCAGGTCTTACCTTCGCTCTGTCCACCACCTACTACACCTACCTGCTGGACGGTTCTTGGGGACAGGTCAATGATCTTCTCACCCCCGGCGACGGCAAGGACGCAAACAACGCTGCTAACCACACCTTCTCCGAGGATCAGCTGACCGCGATTAAGGGCAAGATGCTCAACGTTGGTACTGCTCTGATTTCCGATATGGAAAGCAATTCTTTCTTCGAAAAGAGAGTATTTGAGCAGTTCGGCGCTCACTACAACGGCTTTTTGATCGAATACGATGGCTACCTGACTCCCACCGTATCCGGTAACTACACCTTCGGTACTCAGAAGGTTGACAACTGCTTCCTGATGCAGCTGGAAATCGACGGTCAGTGGAAGACCGTTTACGAGTTCTGGGGCAAGGGCATTTGGAATGACTCTTACACCACCTACTACGGCGAATCCTTCGATCTTACCGCAGGCACTTCTTACAAGCTGCGTGCCATCTTTATGGAAATCGACGGCGGCGAGCCGCTGGTAACCAGCTACAAGATCGACGGCAAGGAATACGGCTACAGCGCTTCCGGTATTCTCCTCACCACCGAGGCTTACAAGCCCGGTACCGCTCCCATCACCAAGTCTCTGTTTGATCTGGGCTCCGAGTGGAAGTATCAGCTGGGCAGCTGGACCGACGGCGCAGCTCCCGCAGCTCCCGCAGGCTGGCCGGGTGCAATCGCTGACACTATGCAGACCGGTACCGCTCCTATGCACGACGAGTGGACCACCAACGATGCTGCTCCCGCGGACGGCACTCAGGAAAATGCTTACATCTGGCTGGCGAAGGAATTCACCGTTGACAGCCTAAAGGATCTGGACGGCCTGTCTCTGATGGCAGATATGCTGTACGATGATGACATCGAAGTTTACCTCAACGGCACTCTGGTTTACGATCACTCCCGTTGGAACGGCGGCGTAAAGCGCTACAAGCTCACCGAGGACGCTGCAGAGCTTCTGAAGGAAGGCAAGAACATCATCGCAGTTTCCCTGATTCAGCACTGGGGCGGCTGGGACTTCGATATGGGTCTCTGCGCATCCAACGTAAACAAGGCAGACTTCTTCCCCATGTACACCGCAATCTCCAATGCTGACGAGTTCATCGCTTACGCAAATCTCGTAAACGAGTTCAACGGCAAGGACAACAACGTAACCCACTCCGCTAATGCTTATATCACCAAGGATATTGACATGAGCGGCAAGGTTTATACTCCTATCAACCGTTACCTTGGCACCATCCACGGAAACGGCAAGACCATCAGCAACATCACCTATATCACCGACGCTACCGGCGGCAACAAGGGTCTGATCGTCAACGATCTGGCTAACTTCTGGCAGGATAACTATCCTACTGAAAACGGCACCATTATGGACCTGACCATCAAGAACGGTCTGCTGGTTGCTCCCAAGACCGAATGGAACGCAGTTGGCGCAGTTGCAGGTAAGATGGACCGTGGCTGCATCTACAACTGCCACGTGGAAGACACCACCGTCATCGGCGGTGACTGGACCGGCGGTATCGTAGGCCGTTCCGAGAGCGGCTCCATCAACGGCGCTCTGGAATCCCCCGTACTGAACTGCTCCATCAAGAACTCCACCGTCATCGGCACTACCACTCCCACCAATGCCAATAAGGCAATCGGTGCAATCGTTGGTACCAACGACAGCCGCTCCAAGCTTCTGCTGGGTGATTACGTCATCGAAAACGTAGTCATTATGTGCGACGAGGGCTGGGCTCTGAAGGCTGAAGTAGTGGGTGCTCCCGACACCTCCGAGGGCTGTGCTCCCGTACACGGCGAAAAGGCTTCTGTAAAGAACGTTCAGATCGTGAACACCGCAGCAGCTGCAGTGACCGCAGGCGATGCTTCCAAGTGGGAAGGCACCGGCGACGTGAAGATCACCGTATCTACCACCGACAACTCCATCACCGCAGTGAAGGTAAACGGCAAGGCACTTCCCTCCTCCGCGTACTCTATGAAGGAGACCGAGGAAAAGGTTACCGTTCTCACCATCAAGGCGAAGTACCTGGGCACTCTGGAAAACGGCGAGTACACCGTAGCGGTTGAGTCCTACGAGGGCAACACCGAGGCGAAGTACACCGTTGACGTAAAGACTCCCGTAACTCCTCCTCCCGCAACCGAGCCCGCTCCTACCGGCGACTCCGTAGTTGCACTGGCAGTTCTGGCAGTGGTTTCTCTGCTGGGCATGGCAGTGATCTCTAAGAAGAGAGACGCATAAAGCAAATTCCTCAAACGAAACCGAGAGACGAAAGTCTCTCGGTTTTTTGTCGCATTTTACAGAAATTTTATCGGAAAACAGGCAAAAAAATGCATTTTTCCTATTGACATCGGGGATGTTTTGTGGTATACTATTGACTGCCGCATGATGTCCGGTCGCAAGTATGGCTCTGCCATCACCGCACTCAGCGAGTTTTGTACCCAGAGTTGGTACGATCAGAAAGGATGGTGCTTTTCATGTTCGCAATTATCGAAACGGGCGGAAAGCAGTACAAAGTAAGCGAAGGCGACGTAATCTTCATTGATAAGCTCGCCGTAGAAGCAAACGACACCGTTACATTTGACAAGGTTCTGATGGCTGATAAGGACGGCAACCTCACCGTTGGCTCTCCTTACGTTGCAGGCGCTTCTGTTACCGCAACCGTAGTAAAGAACGGTAAGGGTAAGAAGATCTACGTCTTCAAGTACAAGGCTAAGAAGAACGAGAAGAAGAAGATCGGTCACAGACAGCCCTACACCAAGGTTCAGATCCAGACCATCAGCCTGTAATCGGCTGACTGACAAGTCCTATGACAAAGGTCACATTTTTCAAGAAAAACGGCGTTTATTACGGCTTTAAGGAGACCGGTCACACCGGATTTGCTCCCGAAGGAGAGGACATCCTCTGCGCAGCCATCTCAGCCATGACCATGCTGATGATTAACGCCATCGAAGTTTCCTATGCTTCCGACGTAGACTACACCATCGACGAAGACACCACCGACATCACGGTGATCTGCAAGGGCGCTCTCCCCGAGTTCGAACCGGACGAGAAGAAGGCCTATGCGGTGGGCGGTCTGATTTATGCCTACTACATCCAGCTGATGGATCTGCTGGAGGAGTATGACGGTTACCTGGACGTCAGCGAAGCAGAGGGTCCCGAAATTTTGTAACGGAGGATACTAAAATGCTTAGAATCAGTTTGCAGTTTTTCGCTCACAAAAAGGGCGTAGGTTCTACCAAGAACGGCCGTGACAGTGAGTCCAAGCGTCTTGGCGTTAAGAAGGCTGATGGCCAGGCAGTTGTTGCCGGCAACATCATCGTTCGCCAGAGAGGCACTCACATCCATCCCGGTGTAGGCGTAGGCAAGGGCTCCGACGATACCCTGTACGCACTCATCGACGGCACAGTGAAGTTTGAGATGAAGAGCGGCAGCAAGAAGTGCGTTAGCGTTTACGCTAAGGCATAAGTTGCTACTCATCCGGTTTCCTGCTACAATTGCATGTCAAAAACACTGTTGCTACCACAACAGTGTTTTTGCGTTTTTCGAACCCCATTTTCTTCATCGGAGGTTCTATGAACTTTTATCAATCTTTAGCGAAACGACGAATATTGGCGCTATTTCTACTAACAGCGCTTCTGCTTCCCCTGCTCTCCTCTGCCGTTTTTGCCGAACCTGAGGAGGAAACGCCCGCTCCCCTGCCCGTCTGGAACGGCGGCTCTGCAGAGAGCTTCGCAGGTGCGGGCACCGAGGCAGACCCCTATCTCATCGCCACCGCAGAGGAGCTGGCATTGCTGGCACAGAGGGTACGCTCAGGCGAAGCATTCGAGGGCGCCTACTTCCTGCTGACTGCCGATCTCTGCCTCAACGATACGGCAGACTTTGATCGCTGGGCGGAGGAATCGCCCCAGCGGCGCTGGATTCCCATCGGCGGCTTTGCATCGGTCACCGTGGATTCGGGGGAGGACTTTAATACCCTCACTGCCGAGTCCGGCGGACTCTATATGCGCACCGAGGACGGCTATCTCCCTGCCGATGCCTTTCACAGCGGCGTAATTTATTATCGCCTCACCGCATTCAGCGGCATTTTCAACGGCGACGGACACTCGATCTACGGGCTCTACTCCCAGGGAGAGCCGGAATATGCGGGTCTTTTCGGTGCTTGCAACAACGCCACAATCCGCAATCTTACTCTCGCCTCTACATACGTTAGCGGAAACGACAAAGCGGGCGGTCTGGCCGGATCGCTGTACGCTGATACTACGATGACCGTGGACAATTGCCACGTGAGCGGAACGATCTGCGGCAACGAGGACGTGGGCGGTCTGATCGGCTACGCTACCTCTGCGGACAGCGGCAAGCTGATCGTCAACGCCTCCTCTTTTTCGGCAGGTACGGTGAGCGGTAACCGCTCGGTAGGCGGTATCCTCGGCACCTCCGCACAAGGAAGCGGATCCGTAGAGCTCACTGCGTGTGAGAATCTTGGAACCGTTACCGCCAAGGAAATCGGCGGCGGTATTTTGGGTCATCTTGCAGGCGAAAACGATCTCATCGACGCCTGCTTCAATCGCGGAGTAGTGATTTGCAACCTGCAGGGCGGCGGTATCATTGGACTGGCCGATCCCAAGGCGGGCATCTCCACCGTCAACGATTGCCAGAACGGCGGTACGCTGCTGGGCGAGGACGAACAGGGTGGCATCATCGGCAAGGTCATTGCCGTTGGCAGTGCTACCATTGAAATCCTGGACTGCCGCAACATCGGCGAGGTCCACGGAAACAGTTCAGTGGGCGGCATTACGGGTAGCGCTCAGGTATGCGATCCCGAATGTGTGCTGTATATCTCCACCGCTAAAAACTCGGCCGTCATCCGCGGCAGCGAGAACGTGGGCGGTATCATCGGCATAGGTGAGGTAGTGAGCGGATCGCTCACCGTCAGCTCCTGCGAGAACTACGGCAATCTCACCGGCACGAAACAGGTGGGCGGTATCATCGGCAGCGGTCATAGCCAAGGACAGCTCCTTCTCTCCGGCTGCTCCGGTCGGGCATCTATTACCGCTACCCTCTCTCACGGCGGCGGCATTGCAGGTCAGCTCACCGCTACCGTCGAAAGCTCCATCCGATTGGAGCTGACCGCGGCAGGCGGTACTGTCAAAGCCCCCGAGTCGGCAGGCGGTATCGTTGGCGAGATCCTCGCGGGTAACGCAATTGCCCAGCAGACAGACGAGGACAGCGACGCAGCTGCCAATGCAGACGATCCTGCGGAAGCCGCCGAATCCACTGCTAAAACAGCATCGGTGGAGGTTCGTAACTGTCTGAGCGCGGTTACCGTCAGCGCAGACGCATCGGCAGGCGGTATCGTAGGTCTGCTCACCGCCACCGACGGCAGCGCGCGTATCGCCTCCTCCCTCTTCTGCGGCAATATCACCGCAGGCTGCAAGGTCACCGGAGGCATCGCCGCTATCGCATATGCGCAGACGAAAGGTTCTATCGCAGACATTACCGATTGTTACTATCATCAAAGCACCGCTACCAAGGCTGTATTGCTCAAAGGCGGCCGGGGCAGCGAAAATTGTTCTGCCACAGTTGCCCTCGCCGAGGAAGCCTTGCGTCGGCAGTCCAGTCTTCCCGGTCTGGACTTCACCGCCACTTGGTGCGAGAGTGCTTACTACCCCACTCTGCAGGCGGTTCCCTTCGTTTGGGAGGAATACGCCTACACCGTCACCCAAAGCGGTGCCATCCTGCTGGCCTACACCGGCCGCAGCGACATCGCCCGCATCCCCGACAAGCTGGGAGGCATTGCGGTGACCACCATCTCCCAATCCACCTTCGCAGACAGCAACGTGGTACGGGTAATCCTTCCCGATAGCATCAATACCATCGGTGAGGGAGCCTTTGCCGGCTGTCAACGGCTGGAGCGGGTCACTCTCTCTGCCTCGCTGGTATCGGTAGGTGCACGGGCATTTGCCGGCTGCTCTGCGCTTAGCGAGCTCCGCTGCTCCAAATCCCTCAGCACTCTGCAGGTAGGTAGTGAAAACGAGCCCTTCAGTGCGCTGACTCTCACCCATCCCGTGACGCTCCAAGTTTCCCACGTCTACGAGGATGGCAGTGCGGCAGGAAAGAACACCTCCGTACTTGCTTACGTGGGTGACTACTATCATATCACGCCGCTGGATATCAACGGCTACGAGCCTGACTTGTCTACCCTCGACGGCGTTTGCGATCTCTCCACCCGCATTTCGGTGCTCTATCGCATCGGTACATATCAGCTGACCATCCGTTATCTTTTCCCCGACGGAAGTGAAGCCTTCCCCGACTATCAGGGATCTTTCCAATTCGGTCAGCCCTACAGCATCCCCACCCCCACGCTGGAGGGATATATCGCTGATCGCACCCTTCTGGAGGGCGTGATGGACGGCGAGAATCTGCAATACACGATTATTTTTACCGAAGTCTTTGCCAACGAGGAGGACAACGGCAACTCCACTTGGCGAATCGCTTTGCTGATTCTGTCCGGACTGGTGATGGTCTGCTGTGCAGGCTATTTTATCCACCGTTATCGGGTGGTCACCGACCTTTCCCGTGAAGAAAAGCCGGAAGATGTCCTTGCAAAACGATAAAACAAAACGATAAAACAAATCCCCCGCTTGATATGTCCTGCCCCAAATTGTACGGACAGCACAAAAACACCCCAGTGGTAGATAAAAATAAAATCT
>JAFTMF010000203.1 GCA_017452565.1 Clostridia bacterium | reverse complement strand
GGAGCGCAATCGGAGCTTGCAGGAAGAGATCGTTCGCCTGCACGCCAAGATCGAAGCCTTAACCGAGGCTAAGAACCTTGCAGAGCAGAAGCTGGAAACCGTTTACCGCGAGACTCAAGAGCAGGCCTCCCGCTTCCAGCAGGAACGCGTTACGCAGATGGTCAATCAGAAATGGGAAGAGTATTCTGCACAGCGCATAGCGGATCTGAATGCCGAAATCGCCGCTCAGAAGGAAGAAGCCTTTGCACAGTCCACCCGAACCGCCGAGGAACGGTACAACACTCTGGTGAAAGAAAAGCTGGAGGACTATCTGCTGGATGAGCGGGAAGCCCGCAACCGTGCGCACAGCGCACTGGGCGAGGCCCGTCAGACCATTGCCGCCGCCGTCAGCGAAGCTCGTCTGGAGGCTTGCGACGAAGCCAGCCGTATGCAGAGAGAGATGAAGGAATTTATGGACGGCTATATGGTGAATTTCTCTGCCAATATGGACAAGTGGCGCAGATCGCTCTACGAAGTTCAGCTGGAGAGCTTCGCCGTTTGGTACGCAGGCTTCTGCGGCTTCGTGGACAATTTCGACGCCCGTCTCTATTCCAATCCCGACAATCCCAATTTCGACGCCATCGTGAAGATCGGTAAAGGTCTGAAGGTGCGCCGCAATGCACTGGAAAACGTGCTCCCCACTATGGGTCTGCAATCCTTCTACCCCGCAGTGGGCGATCCCTTCGACTCCGCATTCCACGAATGTGAGGATGAATACGTTGAGGACGGTACCCCCATCACCGCCGTCTCCAAGCCCGGCGTGAATCTCATTGCCGCCGACAGCGATCTCAATCAGGTGCTGGTGAAGGCGGAAGTTAAAGTTGAGGTGAACTAAATGGCCAATCTGAAGCTGACCGAATTCGAAGCCATTGCCGCTTACGATGCCAAACAGAACCCCGCATACGGTGCGGTCCTGCTCATTGAGCCCCTCTACGCCTCCGTGGTTCTGTATGCTTATACCCAAGGCAACCTCCCTACCCTGCTCTTCCAGCGCATCCTTGATAACCCCACACCGGTGAATAATGCCATCCGGGATTTGGGAGATTGGACTGCATACGCAACTCCTATTAAGAAAGCCATCCAAAATTACTATAAATTCGGCACGAACGCTGAGGTTTCCATCGCCGGACTGAACTTATCCGCATCCAATCTGATGCTCCGCTACAGCAGTGCGGTGGGCAACGAATTGGAAAACGCCTTCCGTGAGGCAGACTCCGCTCTTGCCAAGGCCGGGATCTCCGAGGATAAGCTCCATATCCTGTTGGTAGGACCTATGGCCACCTTCTTCCCTGCTGAAGCCACCGCACGCCTCCACTACAGCTCTGCAATGCCTATGCTCTTCGACGCCCGTTACGGCACCTATCCCCAAGTGGAGGAAATCGTCTTGGCCGGTACCGCCCTCTGCGCACAGATGCGGGAGAAGTTCATCGACGGATCGGTGGAATGGCTGGTGACAGAGGCCGGTTCCAACTACACCCTTCGCACCCTCCCCCTGATCCTTGCCAAGGACTCCGCCAACGTGAAGGATTTTGCCACTCCCGTCTTTGCCCCCACCTCCGGCGTATTGGCAACTGCCGGTGAGACCGTCAATCTGACGGTTTGCGGCAGCCACCGTCAGATCCCCGTTACCCCTCAGTTTTTGGAGGATCGGATGGGACTCATCAATCTGGGATTGCAGTATGAGAACGATCAGTTCATTATCATAATGCAAAACACCGTCAGCGGAAAAAACCAGCTCTTCCCTATGGATATCAAAATCAAAGGAGTATAATCTATGGATCTCAATACAAGAAAACAGTGCGCCGCTCAGCTCCAGGGACTCGCCAGTGCCCTTGCTGCCGCTGACGATCAGAGCGCAGACACTATGATTCTGGACATCTGCGCCGCGCTGATGGCTCGGATAGATGCCAATCCTGCCGTGAACACGCTGGACCGGGAGGTATTTGAGGAACGTCTGGCAAATCACCTTCTCATCTACTCCACTATGCAGAAGTTTATGACCGCTGCCGCCGAGACCGTGGACATCACCTCCGCTCAGAAGAAGCTGATGGAAGCCGAAAAGCTCTATCAGGAGCAGTGCGATGCCAAGAAGATCGTAGAAGAGCAGCACAGTCAGCTGACTGCCAAAAAGCAGACGCTCACCGACGCCGTCCAGAAGCTGTATGCCGAAAACGACGGTCTGCTCCGTCAGGTGAAGGATCTGAACAAGGAGCAGCAGGAGCTGCAGCAGCTGAAGACTACCTCCAACGCCGCCGATCTGGAGAATCTCCGCACCCAGGTTGCCATCCTGCAGGAGGATACCGATTATCTGAAAGAACAGTATTCTTCGCTGGATAAGCAAACCGCCGAGACGCTGGATCAGCTGGCAAACACGCTGGCAAAGCTGGGCCAGCTCTCCAAGGTCAATTTCAAGGCCACCGAAACGGCACGCAAGGAAGCCGAAGAGTTCAAAACCGCCATCGAGCTCTTCTGCCGCACCAACGAAGAGTTTCAGTCCTGGTTCCGCGGCATTCAATCCCCTTTGAAGGCAATGGAAAAGATGATCGGCAAGGAAGAAGCCCGCAATCTGCAGGGCGTGATGACCCATGACGAGCTGAAGCAGAAGAACGAATTGGTGGCTCGCGTGGAACAGGATCTGATCCGCCTGAATCAGCTGGCAACCGCCTGCGCTAAAGCCGCCGGCAAGGACTATACCGCCATCCTGCACGAATCTGAACGATGAAACTGAACGTATATACCATTGAACGCAGCATCACCACCCTGGGCCCGTACAAACGCTTCGGGCTCTGGGTGCAGGGATGCCATCGGAACTGCCCCGGCTGTATTGCAGGGCAGTCCCACCAAGAGTCGGACGGTCGGTGGATCGACACCGGCGCCCTCTCTTGGGAAATCATTGCCGCCAAAGAGACCGAAGGCTTGACCATCAGCGGCGGCGAGCCCTTCCTGCAAGCCTCCGCCCTTGCCGAGCTGATTGGCAAGGTCAAGGCCTTCCGAGACGTGGGGGTCATCATTTACACCGGCTTCCTGCTGGAAGAGCTGGACGCCCTTCCCGGCGGCAGAGATCTGCTGTCTCTCACCGATCTGCTCATCGACGGCCCCTACGTTCGGGAGCTGGACGACGGCAAGAGCCTGCGCGGCTCCTCCAATCAGCGAGTACACGCCCTGACCCCCCGCTACGCAAGTCTTCTGCACCTCTACGGCGCAGAGGGACGTCCCACCGAAGAGTTTTGGCACTCCGGTACGATCCACACCGTGGGAATTCCCAATCAGGCTTCTCCCACATCGACTTTGAAATAAATAATCCATTAGACAGAAAGGATTTTGAAATATGAGCAACTACGTAAGAACCACCATCACCATCCCCCGTTCCGAGTACAATCAGATGCAGAGTGCTGCTGCCAACGCTACCAGCCTGCGCAATCAGGTGAACAACCTCACCCGTGAAAACGGCACCCTGCAGAACAATCTCAACGCCGCTAACAACCGTCTCCAGCAGTCTAATCAGAAGTACGAGCAGGCAATCGCCGATCTGCGCCGTCAGAACAGCGCCAACACCGCTCGCAACGCTCAGCTCCAAGCCGAGATCAACAACGCTTACGAGAGCTGCAACAGCCGCATTGTTGCCAATCAGACCGAAATGCAGGAAAACCTCCAGCAGCTGCGGGATGATATGGGCAACTACGTTGCCGCATCCATCGCTGCCAACAACGAGGTGATTCAGGAGCTGATCAACGATAACAACGCACATATCACCTCTATGATTACCACCCTGCAGGCAAACACCGAAGCAGGACTGGACGAGGTCAGAAACGATCTCAACGCCGTCAAGACCGGTCTGGACGGTCTGCTGGATTCCGCTCAGGCTCTGCGGGATGCTGCACAGGACTATATGGATCAGGTGGACAATCTGGCCTTGCAGATTGCCGATACCCGTCACGAGGTGCTGATGCCCGGTCGGTATGCCGAGCTGCAGACGGTCATCGACAGAGCCCGTGCCGACGTGACCGCTTGTGCTACCAATGATATCCTTACCTCGGTTGCTTACGATCACGCCCGCACCGCCTTCGAGGAGTCCCTCCGCTTCTTTGAATCCGCAATGCTGGCCGAGCAGGAATGGCAGGCTCAGCTCACCGCTACCGAGCAGCTGGCCTCTGTGCTGGAAGCACAGATCGAAAGCTGCAGCACCATCGAGCCCAAGCCCGGCGTTTCTCTGGACGTGGACTACTGGAGCAACGATGACCTCAGCGCAAACCGCGCTACCTTCCGTCAGATCCGTGAGAACCTGCAGAATCCCGAGCAGCTGTCTACCCAGCAGCTCATCGATATGCAGAACAGCTTCCAGATGGTCAGCACCAACGTGGACCGTGCCGTTGCAGACGCTTGGGTAGCCGTCCACACCAGCCAAAACATTGCCAGAACCGCTCAGCGGATCTACCGCCAGCTGGAGCGCTCGGGCAATCTGACGGTCACCTCCCACTCCTATGAGGATGGCGACAAGCGCGGCAATTACCGCTTTATCCTCACCAATGCCGGCACCGGTATGAACGTGGTGGTCACCGTTTCGGTGATCCGTGACGGCGATGACGTGAGTGTGGAAGCCGAGGCGGACATCACCAATTACGGCACTATGCCGGTTGCCGCTGCCGAGCAGATGGTTCGTGATGCCATCCAGGCAGTTACCTCCGGTATCCCCGGTCAGCCTGCCGTCACCTGTCAGAGCACCGGACAGGTACTCCATCCCGAACGTGCGAATCTCCACGAATGGAGCGGTCATACTCATCAGGAGACCGTCGCCACTCATCCGAATCCCAACGGCACCACTCAGAACACCCACTAATCATTAGTCCCGATTCTATCCAATAGGAGACACGAATGAAAAACAGAACCTTTTTTTCCGATCTTGCTATGGATCATCCTCATTTTATCCTGGCAGGACACACGGATGACCGTTGCTGTAACGATGCCCTGCAGCTCACCTCTATGGAGTATGAGCTGCACCGGCATCTGAAGGAAGAAGACTACGACGCCGTCGTCTTCTACAACCGCTCCCAGCGGGTGTACTGCTACGATTACCGCTCCTACCGTCTGTTCTGCAACGTTCACTGTGAGGATACCGCCCCCGCAGCACCTGCTGCTCCCACTGCTCCTACTGCTCCCTCCCCCTCCTTTATCGATTTGACTGCCGACGGCCCTCTGGGGGCTGAGTTCGAGGAGGACGAGCTCCCTGCTGCCCCCGCCGCTCCTGCTGCCCCCGCAGCGCCTGCAGGCGGTGGCAATCAGCAGCTGAGCAACCGTGCCATCAACACCAACGCCTTCTGGGCGCAGATGGAAGCGATGTTCCGCAGTGACAAGAAGGTTGCGCTGGTGCTCAGCAATATGAACTCTATGATCAACGCGGAGCACGAGACCGGCGATTTCTCGGTCAACGCTCTCAATACCCTTCTGAATCTGGGCAAGCACGCCGGTCATAACAAGAGCATTGCCATCTACGTGTTCCGCGGTCTGGATTTCGCTTGCCTGGAGCAGCAGCTCCGCGGCGAAGGCGACGAATGGGGACGCTTTGTCAACTCTTGCCTGCTCCCTCTGCTGGATCAGAATAACGCCGGCGCCAAAACCTCCAACCACGTCATTCACGTGGACTATCCCAATGCGGCGGAAATCCGCAATCTGCTGCTGAATTTCCGCTTCCGGGAGGAGCATCCGCTGAACATCCGGGAGGCTGACGTAGAAAAGATTGCCCTGAAGCTGGCCAATCGCTGTTCCTCCGATACGCTGAACAATTTGGTCAACAAGATCAATCGCTATATCCGTGAAAAACCCGATCATCGGGTAACCCTCAAGAACTGCCACGAACTGATTTTTGAGCGCAATTGCAACACCGCTATGCAGGAGCTGGACGCCTTTGTCGGTCTGAAGAATCTCAAGGATGAGCTGCAGAAGATCTACAAGGTTGCCAGACACGCCGGTGCAAGAACTATGGAGATGCCCGTCCACTCCAGCCGCTTTACCCCCAGAACCGCCGCAACCAATCTGAGCCATACCCTGAACGTATGTCTGCTGGGTGAGCCCGGCACCGGTAAAACCGCCGTTGCTTCGATTTTGGGCAGAATCTACTATGAAGCAGGCGTACTTCCCACCGCTCACGTGGAGGCTGTAAAGCCCTCCGAGATTCTGAGCAGCGGAATCGGTTCCAGCGGCAGAGCGATGGAAGAGTGCATCCGCCGTGCGCTGGGCGGCGTCCTTTTCATCGACGAAGCCTACGGTCTGTCCCGTGCCAACGCAGGCAACGCAGGTTTGGAGGCTATCAATCAGCTGGTTGCCCGTATGTCCGATTACGAAGGACAGTTTGCGGTGGTACTGGCAGGCTACGAAAAGGAAATCCCCCAGCTGTTGAATGACAATCCCGGTCTGCAATCCCGTTTCCTTTCCAGCCGTTATTTCCATCTGGCTCCCTACAGCTGGCAGGAAATGCGTGACATCCTCCTGATGACGGCAAAGAAGCAGAACGCAACCTTCCGTCTGGAGAAGCTCTCTCCCGACGAGATCAGAGAAGTGCGTGCCATCATCCCCTCCAAGAATGCCGCCGTGCAGAACATCGGCTCCGAATACGGCACTACCTGGCTGGACAACTTCTGTGAAAACTGGGTTGGGGACCGCGGTCTGAACTGGGGTAACGCCCGGGAAGCCGGCAATCTGCTGGAGGAAATGAAGCAGAACTACGCCGTCCGCATCAAGCAGGACGATCCCACCTCCATAGGAAAGTTTGAGTTTACCCCCATTGATATTCCCGCCGATCGCAGAGTCCATCTGAAGCCCCGCAGCAAAGGACTGGACGAAGCGCTGGACAATCTGAGCAAGCTCATCGGTCTGGGCCCTGCCAAGAACTTCCTGAAGAATCTTTGCGGCACCATCCGTTGGGACAATCAGACCGGCGCCCCCGGCAACTATCTCTTTATCGGCCCTCCCGGCACCGGTAAAACCTACTTTGCCGAGCATATGGCCGAAATTCTCAACCATCTCCACGTACTGAGAAGAAGATCGCCCTTTATGATCAATGCCAGTGATCTGATTCACAGACTGAATCCCACTCCCGGCAGCGGAGGCAGTCGGGAATCGCTGACCTCCATCGTGATGCGCGCCCGCGGCGGTATGCTCTTCATCGACGAGGCCCATCAGCTGAAGGACTCGGATGCCGGTCGGAGAATCATCCGCGAGCTGGTTCCCATCATCGAAAATCCCGAGATCCGCAGTGACACCTGCTTCGTCCTTGCCGGTTATCAGGACGAGATGGTAGAGCTCCTTGCCGTGGATGCAGGTCTGGAATCCCGCTTCCCCACCAAAAACCACATCAAATTCGTGAACTACACCCCCGACGAGCTGGCAAGAATCTTGGCAATCTTCGCCAGAGAAAAGGGTTACGTCCCCACCGAGGGATATTTGAACAGAACCCGCAATGCGCTGAACCGCTATCTGGACAACGTGGACCACCATTTCGGTAACGCACGGTTTATGCGCTCGGTTTATCTGGAAGAATCCATCAAGAGACGCACCAAGCGTCTGAACAAAACCCACCTGCTGAATCTGCGGGAGGATGAGCGGGAATACGCCATCCCCGAAGAGGCGCAGGTACAGAAGATTGACAACGTCAATCGCCTGGAGGAGACTGATATTCCCGAATCTATGGACGGCTATGCCGGCCCCTTGGGAATGCCCCTGCTCCCCTACCGTAACTCCGAAGCCCGTCTCGGCGAGCTGGTAGGCAAGGAAAAGATCAAGGATTACGTCCGTGCCTACAAGAAATCCGCAGGCATTCCCGAATTCTTCGACTCCAACACCGGCGGCGGTATGCACTTCGTCATTACCGGCCCTCCCGGCGTCGGCAGACATACCGTCGCGCAGGTACTGGCCAGTATGCTCTTCGAAATGGGCAAGCTGGACAACGAGCGCCCCATCAATCGCAGCAAGGGCGATTTCGAAGCCCAGTACGTAGGCCAGACCGTTGCACAGACCAGACGGGTTCTGAACGGTGCTGCCGGCAATATGCTCATCGTCAACTCTCCCAGCAGTATGGTTCCCAAATCCTCCTCGGATAACACCTTCGGTACCGAGGCGCTGGCCACCATTGTGGGCGCAATGAGCTCCTGCCACAATATGTCTATGGTCTTCATCGACACTCCCGAAGGAATGGATGCGGTGATCAAGTCGGTGAACGGTCTGCGGGACAGAGCCGTCTTCTTTGAGATCGAAGCCCTTTCCCCTATGGAAATGCACGAAATTTTCCTGAAAAAGACCGAAAACAGCTACTGCTTCGATGTAGATACCGAAGAGCTGCTCCCCAGCTTCTTCCTGAACTGGGTTTCCGACCGCGGCGGTCTGGGCGACAAACGCTCCGCTTGGGGCAACGGCAGTGAGATCGAGGCACTGATCAAGCAGCTGGAAATGAACTGGAACCGTCTGGGCGGCGAAAAGCGGACCGTGGACGGATTCCCCAAGCGTCTCATCACCCGTGAGATTTTCCCCGAGGAGCTGCGCAAGTATCTGAAGAACACCAAGGTCAACCACGAAACGGCTCTGCGCGAGCTGATGGAAATGACCGGTCTGAGCTCGGTAAAAACTGCCATCTCCAAGATTCAGCGCCGTCTCAGCAGAGCGGACAAGAGCTGTACCATCCCCGGCTGCTACTGCTTCATCGGCAATCCCGGCACCGGTAAGACCACCGTTGCCAGACAGATGGGCGGTATCCTCAAGGCTGTGGGCATTCTGGAGCAGGGTCACGTCATTGAACGGCGGGCATCCGATTATCAACACAATCCCGACCGCTTCGACGACGATCTGAAGCAGGCACGTCACGGCATCCTCTTCATCGACGAGGCCCACCAAATGCGCAACTCCGGCGGTGGACAGGAGGTCATCCGCCGTCTGCTCACTGCGCTGGAGGACCCCAACGTCCTTCGAAACACCTCCATTATCCTTGCGGGCTATCCTATGGAAATGACCCAGCTGTTGGAATTCGACCCCGGTCTGAAGAGCCGCTTCGGTACCGACAGCAGTATGATCACTTTCTCCGACTATACCGATACGGAGATGCTCAGCATTATGCAGGATATGGCAAGCAAAGCCAAGAGCAATCCCCAGATTGCCGCGCCCCGCAATCTGACCCTGTCCGACGAATACTGCAACCTTTCCCGGATGATCTTCAGCGAAATCTGTGCGCAGAGAGATCCCCGCTTCGGCAACGCCCGCTTCGTGCGGAACTACCTCAACGATTCGGTGGACTGCCTGCTGGAGCGTCTGGACGAGGAAGAAGAGATCGACTATCACCTCACTGCCGAGGATATTCCTCCTCGCTTTAGCAAGTACAAGCCGGCAACCGACAAGAGTAAGCCTGCTCCCCTCCTGCCGGCAACGCTGGTGAAGGGACTTATCTCCACCGAGCCGGTGAAAGAACTGATCACCGAGCGGATGATGCGTCACTATACCCCCAATTTCACCGTCTATCTGGAAGCTTCCAAGAACGGACAGCCCTATGGATCGGGCACCGGTACCATTATCTCCAAGGAAGGACACATCCTCACCTGCGAGCACGTGGTAGACGGCGCAGATCAGATTCGCGCCAGAGTTTATGCACCCGGCACCATCGGCGGCGACTACCATTGGTTCAACTGCCACCTGCTCCATCCTACCGCCAAGGACATTGATATGGCGCTTCTGAAGATGGATGGTGCCAACTTCCCTGCCGCCACTCTGCGTCCCGAGGGCGAACCCATCGACGAATGCGAACGGATTCTTCTCTCCGGCTTCCCTCTGGGCAGTCAGCTGTCCGATTACGATGCCGAGAATCTGCGAATCAGCCATTTCTTCGGCAATATTTCCAGCATTCAGCATCGGGAAACCGAAACCGTCTTTGCCGATATTACCGGTCTGCAGGGCAACTCCGGCAGTCCCGTCTTCTCTATGGATGACGGCCGAGTCATCGGTGTGTTCACCGGCTCGGTCACTCACAAGAGCGAGCAGCTCACCGAAGAGAACAATTACTTCCATCCCATCCGATTGTTCTGGGAACGCTTTACGGTGGATCTTTCTTAGGAGGAAGCGAGATGAGGAACGAAAGCAAGTACGATAGCTCCCGGCTGTCCTATGATTCGCCTATGGAAGGCGAGCCCTCTCCTTCTGCTATGCTCTCCCATGCTTCCGACGTTACCGTCTTCATCGAGGCGTACCGTGACGGCAAGCTCTGTGATTGCGGAGCAGGCGTGATGATCACTGAGGACGGACTGATCCTCACCTCCATCGCCGTATTATTCCGTATGGACGCAGCAAAGGCTGTCGTCTGCAAGGATGGCGAGCGTCATCGGTATGATTGCGAGATTCTCTACGCCCGTAACTGGGATTGGCCCTTTGCGCTTCTGAAAATCGAAGGGAGCGGCTTTACCGCCGCCTCCCTTCTCCCTGCCCGCGAGCCTATACGCACCGACACCCCCGTGTGGGTGGCCGGATTCCCCGAAGCGGACGGTTGTTCTCCGTTAGCCTTGCTAATGGAAGAACAGCCTGCCGAGCGGAAGCCGGAGGATTTGAAGCTCTCCCTGCTTACCGGCAAAATCGTGGAGGAAATCGACGATGAAACCGAAACGGCAAGTGTAGACCTGAGCGGCAACTCGGGCAGTATGGGCAGTCCCGTTTTCTCTGCCGCCGACGGAAGAGTGATCGGCATTTATGAACGGGAAATTATGGCAATGTTCTACGGAAAGGTCTACGAAAGCTGCTTTCTGCGGCCTATCCGTCAATTTTTAAATCATTTTCCCGCAGTTTTATCTGAGGAGGAATCAGAATGAGTAACGAAAACAGACTTTGTGCGGTTTGCGGCGAACCTATCGGGGAGGGCGTGAACGTTTGCCCCAAGTGCAGCTGCAAATTCCCCGCACCCGTCTATTTTAACAGCGAAGCCGGCCATCAGAGCTGGCTGGAGCACATCCGTGCTTATCAAAACAAGTATCGCCTTCTGCGTGCCGATCAATTCCGCCGTCATCGGCTGATGCTCTTCCCCACCCAGCTTTGCATCTCCGGTGCGGATCGGAAATCCACTACCGTCTACTCCGCCTACAACGCTCCCCGTGTGCTGGACGGCGTGGTAAAGTGCAGCGTAAACTCCCGTCACACCGCCTATCTCCGTGCCGACGGTACGGTCTACGGCGAGGGTGCCAACACCGTCGGCCAGTGCGATCTCAAGGATCTGCAAAGCGTCCGTGACGTCTATGCCGGCGCAAACTGCACCTACGTGGTGGATGCACAGGGCAGCGTCATCATCCGGGGAGACTCTCCCGTGGATGAAGCGGTAAAGGGCTGGAAGGGCGTGAAGAAGATCATCGGCAACAAAGGCCGTGTGGTTGCGCTGACCGAGGAGGGCAACGTCCTGGTTGCCGACGATATCAAACAGGTGCAGATCGACGCCCGTGACGTTGTGGACATCGACACCACCTACAACTACACAATCTGGCTGAAGAAGGACGGCACCGTTGGCTGCGAATGCAAGGTCAACGATCCCCGAAACGCTGTCAAGGATTGGAAGGACATCGTGATGGTGGGCGTGGAAAACTACTATGCCGTAGGTCTGAAAAAGGACGGCACCGTGGTATATGCCGGCAAGACCATCCCCGGCATTGATATGGACCGCAGCAAGATCGCCCGGTGGAAGAACGTTGTAGCCATCGCCTGCTCCAACTCGGGCATTCTGGGTGTGATGGCCGACGGATCGGTGGAAATCGTGGGCAACGTGGAAAACAGACACAAGATCCGCGATCAGTTCCTGCAGGATCTGGCGCAATATTGGTAAAAGGCACCTGCAAATGTCAGACACAAGCAAAGCTCCCCTGCCATCGGGCAGGGGAGCTTTTTGCGGAAATGGGCGGAAATCCTTGACATTTTGCTGACTTTCTGTTACAATACAATCGAGGTGATATCTATGCGCAATTTAACCATTCAACGAACCAAATCCTTTGTCGGCTGTCTGATGAAGGTGCAGGTCTATATCGAGGATCACGAGCGCTTCGATACGGTGATCAATGAAGTCCCCTGCCGAAAGCTGTTCGATCTGAAAAACGGCGAGGCAAAATCCCTCCATATCAGCGAGGAGGCCGCTAAGATCTTCGTCATTATGGATCAGGCAAGCAAAAACTATTGCAACGATTACTATAATCTCCCCGCAGGCACCGAGGACGTTTCGCTTACCGGCCGCAACCATTACAATCCCGGCGCGGGCAATCCCTTCCGCTTCGACGGCGTCACCGACGAGGACGTGCTGGCAAACCGCAAAAAGGGCGGCAAAAAGGGGCTTTGGATCCTCATCGCCGCACTGATTTTGGGCGTGGTCATCGGTTTGGTTTCTAATTTGGATTTCAATCTGTTCGCCGTCAAGGAGAAGGCCTTTACCAAGGACGGGCTGACGCTGACTCTGACCAATCAGTTCAAGGACGTAGACCCCGGCAATTACGTGGCCTTCTACGAGTCTGAGACTCTGGAGATAATGGTAGGCACCTTCCGCGATCCCTACGGGCAGAAGCCCGGCGAGTCGGTTGCTGATGTTACGCTGGAGGAATACGGTTGGGGACTGATAAAGACCAATGCGGAAACCGCACGGTCCCAACTGGAAAAGGACGGCGATCTGTACTACTACGTCTTTGACGAGATTTTCGATCGCAAATACTTCACCTACATCACTTACATTTACAAATCCGACGATGCCTTCTGGTACGTGGACTTCATCACCGAAAAGGATAACGTCGAGGAGTATCGGGACGAGATCTCTCAGTGGGCGCACACCGTCACCTTTGAAGGGGCGGCACAGTAACAGACAAGCAAAACTCCCACCTTCGTGAAGGTGGGAGTTCCAGTCTGTCAAAAAAGTCATAATAAAATAAGCGGTTTGTGATATTGCACAAAAGAGCCCTCCCCTCTGGGGAGGGTGGCTCGGACGAAGTCCGAGACGGGAGAGGTATTCGTAGTATTTTGTGCGGTAGACCTCTTCCGTCACGCCTACGTAATAGTTGCGCAAAGCGCAACTATAGCCACTCTTCCGTGCAGTTCCGCTATGCGGAACTGCCGTAGTTCGCCTACGGCGAACTACATCGTAGGGGAAGGCTTTGGTTTGTGCATATTGCTAATGCGTCTTTCTAATGAATACTTTTTCGACACGCTAAAACTCCCACCTTCGTGAAGGTGGGAGTTCATTCTTTTCATTGTCTATTCCACAAGAGCGGGGATATACTCGCTCCAGAATTCGTTGCGCCCCTCGAGGAAGTCGGTGAGGATGGCAAAATGCGCTTCGTAGGTGGGCTCGCCGGGATAGTTCCAGCTCTTGTTGGCCAGCTGCTTCTCCCAAACGGTGAAATTTTGCCCGATGGAGTAGTCCAGCTCCTTCTGCAAGGTAAATGCCAGCGCATAGATGGACTGATCGTGAGAGGTGGTGAACAGTCGGCGGTTCTTTTGATACAGGCGGACGATTTCCTCGTTGAACTCGTCGAACTTCATCAGCTTCCGCAGCCAGCAGGCTTTATTGCGGTGACCGCTCTCGATGAGCGGATAGGTGGGATCGGCAAAGACGCCGTTGTTGCGCGCCATAGCATTGTCGAAATCCCAAGCGGGGCCTGCGTGGAGGAGGCCGTCGGCAGGATCGTAGTAGAAGCGGAAGTTCACGGTAGCGTCGTTGTCCATGGTGTATTCCCGCACCATCCACAGAATGGCGAAGGATTCTTTGTCCAGATAATCGTACCAATACTTCCCTGTTCGGGGATGGCGGCCGTCCTCGGCAAGGATGGCCGTTTCCGCTTCGTTCAGCAGATTCTCGATGGCGGTATAGCTCTCCAAATCGTCGGGAGACTTTACCGTCACCTGCATTCCGCTTTTGTCCAGCGTGATCTGCGGGCTGTCGGTATAGTTGTCAAACTCCAGCAGATAGCCGCCCTTCAGATTATCGGCCTCGGCTTCGTCAATGTCAACCTGTGCTTTGCCGCTCTCTACCTTCTGCATCAGATTATAAAGTCCCAGATATTCGCCGTTCATATAAACGTCCACGAAGACGAACTTTACGGCGTTTTCCATCCCCAGCTTGGCGGCAAGGGTTTGGGCAAGGGCATTGCGGATCAGGGTGCGATCCCGATGATTGGCCAGCAGCACCCAGTTTGCCGACGCTCCCATTCCCGATACCGAGACTTTGTTTTTGTCCTCGTAGGAGTCGTTCTCGTAAAGCTTCAGAGCGTAGCCTTTTTTCTCATCGTCCCAAGTGGCGTTGCCCCTTCCCTTCAGAGAGAAGGAGGAATCGAAGCTGTACATTCCCTCCTCGGCCACGTAGGTGAGGCTGCCGTAGCAATAGGTTTCGTGGTTCTTATCCCGATGCATCGCCGAAATCGGGCCCTTGGACTCGTCGATATCCAGACAGAGGATATTGGCAGAAGAGGAGAGGAAGGTGTAGTGACAGGTGGTTTTCTCCCCCTCCCCGGAGGTGAAGGTGACCGTCAGCCGGGGCGTTTCGGCAATATTGATACGAAACTGCTGACTTTCGGTAAACTCTTTTCCACGCACCGTTACGGTATAGTCCTCTCCGATAATGCAGTTCAACGTGAGGGCGGTGGGATCTACGCCGCCGGGGAGATAGAAGCGATACTCCTCCCCCTGCAGGAGAGCGGCGATTTCTCTGCCCGTTGCGTTTTCGGTGACGGTGCAATAGTGGGCGTCAGGGGCAGGCTGTTCGGGAACGGTGGTAACGGCGGGAGCGGTGGTGACGGTGGCAAAAGCCTGACTTTCCTTGGCGCCACTGTCCTTGCAGCCTACAGTCAGAAGAAGTGCGGCCAAAAGAGTGAGCGCCGCTATGATAATCTTTGATTTCAAGTGCATATCCATCTTTCGTTTGAATCGGCAAAACTGCCATTTTTATCAGTATACCGCAAATTTCCAAGACCGTCAAGGCAGATTTCGCTGAAAAAGGAGGCGGAAGTATTGGATTTGTGCAGAATCGCACCCTATCGCGCAATATCCCCCGATCGTCACCGAAAGGGCTTTACTTTTGCTCCGATTTGTGCTATACTATTTAAGTTATCCTGATTGTCAGACAATGCAACTATACTATATTTTTTCAGAAAAGGAGAGATTTCTATGGAAATGTTCATTGCAGACACCCATTTCGGGCACGCGAATATCCTCGGTCAGTGCCGTCCACAATTTGCGACCATCGAAGAGATGAATCGCACCATCATTGACAATATCAACTGCAAAATGACACGGAAAGATCTCCTGTACATCGTGGGAGACTTCTCTTTCCGCAGTCAGACACCGCCCACCGAGTTTTTGGAGGCCATCAAGCCTCGGAAGATTCTGATTATCGGCAATCACGACGACAGCTGGCTGAAAAAGCTGAGCGAAGAAGAGATTGCACGCTATTTCGTGGGGGTGTATCCTGCCTACTCCTACAAGAAGAACGGGATTGAGGTGCATCTGAGTCACTTCCCTCAGCTGGCGTGGAATCGCAGTCACTTTTTCGCGCAGTCGCTGTCTATTTGCGGACACATCCACAATGACCGCACCGAAGCTATCGCGGCACAGCTGTTTCCGCTGGTCAAATGCCAGTTCAACGCCGGTGTGGATATCAACCACTTCCAACCGGTAACACTGGAGGAACTGGTTGCCAACAACACCGCCTTTTACCAGCGCACCTACACCGAAGAAGAGTGGGCAGCGCTGCAATCTACCATGGAAAAGCTCAGGTGATTTTATGAAATTGTGTGATCTTCACACCCATTCCACCTTCTCCGACGGATCGTACACCCCCGAGGAGCTGGTCGCAGAGGCCAAAGCCATCGGGCTGTCCGCCATCGCTCTGTGCGACCACAATACCGTGGCCGGCTTGCCCCGATTCTTGGATGCCGCTCAGCAGGTAGGCATCGAAGCCATCCCCGGAGTGGAGTTTTCCGCCGACTACCACGGCGTAGAGGTGCATATCGTGGGGCTGTTTATCCCCTCGGATCGCTTCGGCAAGGTGCAGGAACTGCTGGCCGAGGGGGTCAGACGGAAGGAGGAAAGCAATATTGCTCTCGTCCGTGCGCTGAACGAGGCGGGCTATCTGCTGGACTACGAGGCCATCAAGGCGGCAACGCCCTGCGGACAGGTGAACCGCGCCCACATTGCCGAGGCGCTCACCGTGATGGGCTACACCCCCTCGGTGAATGCGGCCTTTAAGACCCATCTCTCCCCCGCTGCAGGATTTTACCTACCGCCCAAACGGGTATCTGCCACCGAGGTGATCGCCTTCATCCGCTCTGTCGGCGGTGTGGCGGTGATCGCCCATCCGCTGGTCACGCTGGACGAGGGGAGTCTGCGGGAGTTTCTCACCGAGACCATCCCCGTAGGGCTTGCGGGGATGGAGGTGGACTACTCCGATTACGACGAGAAAACCACCGCCCTTGCACAGGTGATCGCCGACGAGTTCGGTCTGCTCCCCTCGGGGGGCAGCGATTTCCACGGATCGGTGAAGCCTGCCATTGCGCTGGGCTCGGGAAGAGGCAATCTGCGGGTGCCCTATGCTTACGCAGAGGCGCTGAGAGCATCGCTTACCTCGTAGGGGAGGGGTGCAGACGCTTCGCGTTCTGCTCCTCCCGTTCGTGAAGTCTGCACGGAGATGAGGTCGGTACGAATTGTTTGACCCTCTCACCCGCTCCGCGGGAGCTCTCCCATAGGGAGAGCCTTGGTGTGTTCGTACTCATCCGTAGGGGCGGATTCCATATCCGCCCCTACGAGTTTTGCAAGCCCCTTTCCACCGCACCCGTAGGGGAGGGGTGCAGACGCTTCGATTTCTGCTCCTCCCGTTTTTATAACCATACATAACAGAATCACAAAACCACCGACCATAGGTCGGTGGTTTCTTTTCGTTTATGCATCTTCGGGGAACAATTCCGCCATATAGGCGTCGGAGAGCTTGAAAGTCTCCTTCAAATCGCCCTTGGAGTAGTTCCAGCGCTCTTTGATGATAGTCTCCAGCTTGGTAATGCTCTTCTGCCAGGTGGAGTAGGACATTGCCTTCCATCTTGCGCAGTGGCGAACCATCTCTTCGTCGATCTCGTCCACCATCTCGTCCAGAATGGTGAGCATCCGATCTACCGTAAAGACGGTGTGCATATACTCGGCGTATTTCTCGATGAAATAGGTCTTGTAGGCCGCATTCTTGAACAGTCCCACCGCAATCACGGTGCTGAAGCTGTTGCCCACGCCGTGTCCGTCGGGATCGATGAATTCCTCGATCATATTCCACTTATAGGTGGAGCGGAAGAGCGCCCAGTCTAAATCAAAGAGAATCCAGCGCCACTTTCCTTCCCCGTCCTTTGAGCAGTAGAAGCGGATATTGCCGGTGTCGGTATTGGCCAGATAGGACTGGGTGATCCAGTAGTTGGTCCACTCCTCGATGTCGATTCGCTCTGCTACGTAGTCGAAATGCTCCTGCTTGGAGAGATCGTGCTTTTTGATGTAGTCCAGCAGCTCCTTGTGAGCGGTGTAGGAGCCGGTCTGCGCGGATTTGGTGCCCTTAATCATATCCAAATTGTCCGCCTCAATACCCTGACGGTAGTAGACGTAGGACTAGTTGATCTTGTCCCGGATATAATACAGGCCCCAATACTCGCCGTTGACGTATACGGCAACGGGAAGGTCGTTCATAATATCCAGATCCATCTGATCGTCCACCACACGGGCACAGTAGGCGTCGATGAGGTTGGTGTACTTCTGATCCTGTCCGCCGGTGCGGAGCAGGAGATTATCGAACACCGCCAGCTCCCCCTCACCGAAGAAGGGATAGTAGGCAGTGCCCGAGCCGTAGGCTTCCTT
>JAFTMF010000202.1 GCA_017452565.1 Clostridia bacterium | reverse complement strand
GTAGAGACGCAGGAAGCTCTCCAGGAAAAGCTCCGGGAGTGCGGCTTTGACGTTACCCAAGCTACCGTTTCCCGTGATATCAAGGAACTGCGCCTCACCAAGGTTGCTGCAAGAGGCAATCGCTATAAGTATGCCGTTCTGGACTCTGACGATCCTAAGCAGGCGGCAAAGTTCGTCTTCATTATGAAGGAAACCGTCCTTTCGGTGCAATCTGCTCAGAATCTGCTGGTGATCAAAACCTTCTCCGGTATGGCACAGGCAGCGGCAGCCGCACTGGACAATCTCTTCGGCAACGAGGTGATCGGAACCATTGCCGGTGACGATACCATCTTTGCAGTGACCGCCTCCACAGAGGATGCTCTGGTACTGCAAGGCAAGATCACTGCCGAACTGAATCTCTCCAAATAATCCAAAGGAGTAAACAAATATGCTGATTTCCATGCATATTGAAAATATTGCGGTAATCAGACGGCTGGACGTAGACTTTGATCGAGGCTTTACCGTTCTCACCGGCGAAACCGGTGCGGGTAAGTCTATGATCATCGACTCCATCGGTCTGCTGTTGGGGGCAAAGACCCAGCGGGAGCTGATCCGAACCGGTGAGAGCTCTGCTACGGTCAGCGCTTGCTTTGCAGTATCCGACGAGATTGCCGCAGACCTTGCCGAGATCGGGATCGCCCCCGAAGAGGACGGTCTGATCTCCATCCAGCGTACCATTACGGTGGACGGCAAGACCCAATCCCGTATCAACGGCAGAGTAGTGCCGCTGTCTCTGCAACGGCAGGCAGGCGAGCGACTGGTGTCCATTCACGGACAGCACGACAGCCACGGTCTGATGACCGCCGCAGGTCATATCGACTTTCTGGACAGCTATGCCAAAAACGGTGCGCTCCTTGCCGAATACGGCGAGGTTTACCGCAAGATGTGCGAGTCCCGCAAGTTGCGGGATCAGTGCAGAATGGACGAACGGCTGAAAGCCCAGCGGTTGGATATGCTCCGCTATCAGATCGAGGATATCGAATCTGCCGATCCCCAAGTGGGTGAGGAAGAAGCGCTTGTTGCCGAAAAGAAAATCCTGCAAAACGCAAAGCAGCTGCAAAAGCAGGTACTTACCGTTTACCGTGCACTGTATAAAAACGAAAAGGGTATGTCTGCGGACAAACTCTTGGAGATCGCCCGCACTTCGCTGGAAAACATCAGCGATCTGATGCCCGACGCTCCCGCCTTCATCGACCGCATCAGCGAGATGCAGTACGAGCTGGAGCGGATTGCCGAGTCAGCCCTTGCCCTCCTGCCGTCCGGCGGAAACGGGGAAGCAAGACTGGAGGAAATTGCCGAGCGGATGGACGTTTTGCGCCGTCTCAAGCGCAAGTACGGTGCCGACGAAGCGGAGATTTTAGAGTTTTATCAAAAAGCCAAAGACGAGCTGGATCAGATTCTCCTTTCCGATGAAAAGGAGCGGGAGTATGACGAGCAGTATAAAAAATACCGCGCCGAAGCCTTCGCTCTTGCCGATCGACTCACCGAGTCCCGCAAGACTGCATCCGACGATCTGTCTGCCCGTATTTGCGACGAGCTGGCATATCTGGATATGAACAAGGTCGCCTTCTGTGCAAGAGTCACCAAAAAACTCTCTGCGGAAGGAAAGCCCGAACTCACCCCCAAGGGTGGTGACGAGGTGGAGTTTATGATCTCCACCAACCCCGGCGAACCGCTGAAGCCGCTGACCAAGATTGCATCGGGGGGCGAGCTGTCCCGTGTGATGCTGGCCATCAAATGCGTGCTCACTGCGGCAGATAAAATGCCCACCGTCATCTTCGACGAGATCGACACCGGCGTGTCGGGAAAAACCTCTCAGAAGATCGGCATCAAGCTTCGGGAGCTGGCGGCAGAGGGACCGCAGGTCTTCTCCATCACCCACAGCGCACAGGTGGCAGCCAACGGTCACGCCCACTACAAAATCCGCAAGCAGGAAGTGGACGGACGCGCGGAGACTACCGTCTATGCCCTTGGTAGGGCAGAGAGAATTGAATAACTGGCCCGCATCATGGGCGGCATGGACAAATCACAGAAAATCATCGATTCCGCTACCGAAATGCTGGAAATTGCGGAATCGAAGGGAACTATCCCAAATAGATAACATACATTATAGGAGATAAACCAATGAAACTGTACGAAGAACTGGTTGCCCGCGGTCTGATCGCCCAGGTAACCAATGAAGAAGAAATCAGAGATATGATCAACGAGGGCAAGGCTACCTTCTACATCGGCTTTGACCCCACCGCAGACTCCCTCCATGTAGGCCACTTTATGGCACTCTGCCTGATGAAGAGACTCCAGCAGGCAGGCAACCGTCCCATTGCTCTCATCGGCGGCGGTACCGCTATGATCGGCGACCCCTCCGGCAGAACCGATATGCGTTCTATGATGACCCGTGAGACCATCCAGCACAACTGCGATTGCTTCAAGAAGCAGATGGAGCGATTCATCGAGTTCGGCGAAGGCAAGGCTATGATGGTCAACAACGCCGACTGGCTGATGGATCTGAACTATGTGGAGGTCCTTCGTGAGGTGGGCGCTTGCTTCTCGGT
>JAFTMF010000020.1 GCA_017452565.1 Clostridia bacterium | reverse complement strand
TATTTCAGACAGTTCAAGATCGCACAACTTGATGTTGACAAGCGAGTTTTTACATTCAGGCGAGCCTATCTCGTCGACGGTGATCCGCGCTTCGCGCGGAACTAAATTGACAGTGTAGCGAAGGAGAAGCCGAAGCGGAAATGTCAATTTAGGTCAAGTCGGTTGTAAACCATGTGCTTACACATTTTGTAAACTATGTTACTCTTGACAGGACGTCGCCCCCTACAGGGTACGGCGATAGACAACGCGCGTTGCGATCAGATGACGTGCCGTGTATGGCATATGTGCTCCCTCCGTAAGGGCTGCAGACGCCGCTACGCAGCTTACTGCTCAGACGCCGCTTTGCGGCTTACTGCTTCGCACCTCTTCGAATAAACCGCGGTGTGGATTCGATCCATCCCCGTAGGGAAGATCGGTTTTCTGCCTCTTGACAGGGCGGGCGGATTGTGTTATACTACATTCAATCATATAGAAAGGTATTACTACTATGGCTACATTTTCCCCTATCATTGAACTTTTTGAGAAATCCGAAAGCGTTTCCGAGCAAACGCAGATCGCAGAATATCTGATTCAGAGCATCAAACAGCACAAGCCCTCCCCCGAGGACGTTCAGGAGCTGTCCCAGCTGGCCTTCCGCCTCATTGATGATCTGCTGGTAAAAATCCCCGCCGCTCCCACTTACAAGGCCAAGGACGAGCTCTTCAACTTAGAGGACAAGGTGCTGGGACTCTTGCTCACCCTCTACGGCTCTCCCAACAAGGTGCCCGAGGAGAAGATGACCCTCATCCGTCAGCTGGTGAAGATGATCCAAGAGGAGCAGGTGCTGGAGAACGCCATCACCAAGCTCTTCGAGCAGGAGGAGGTCTATCCCGCTTACGTGGAGCAGCTGATCAACATCCATCGCGCGCTCACCGATGAGTTCCAGAAGAGTCAGCTCTACACGGGCACCGTCCATTACGCACAGCAGGGCAAGCTCGCCGCCTTCTCCGACGAGTGCAAGGAGATACTGGGCAACTACGTCGCCACCGAGGCGGCACGCTATCTCGCCGCTCCCGGAGACGAGCAGGTGCTGGTCAATCTGGAGCTGATTGCCGACGTGGCCGTCTACTTCCCCACCGATGCGCTGGTGGAGCAGGTCTATGCCGTCCTGCCCTTGGGACACGCCAACATCAACTACTACGCCGTTGCCACCCTTGTGAAGCTGGGCAAGGACGTCCCCGCCGATGCGGTTGCCAAGCTGGCAGAGAATCTCACCTACGCCAATCTCACCTACCACGCTCTCAAGGATCACGGCAAGGAGAGCGTGTTCCCTGCCGAATACGCCGACGAGGTGTATCTTGCCAAGAGCGATCTGGTGCACTGGCTGACCTATCCCACCGAACTGGGCAAAGAGCCCGACGAGATCGAGTATCTGGGCAAGGTGAAGGTCAAAAAGGAAAACTTCTGGATTTTCCGCTACAAGTCGGACAGCGACACCCTCAGCGAGGATCTGCAGAATCAGTGGCTCATCGGTTGGTCCGGCGATGACGGCGGCACCTTCAGCCAGTTCGATCTCTACGCTCCCTTTGAGAAGAAAACCCCCGAAAAAACGGTGAAGTACATCAAGAAGAAGCTTCTGTGAAGCAGTAGCGCCCCGAAAAGAGAACCCAGACTTAGAGCGATATAGTGATGAATATGGACGAATTGGCAAAAAGAAAAGCAATAAGATTAAAAGGGTTCGATTACAACCGTACAGGTGCATATTTTATCACAATTTGCACACAAAACAGACGGTGCGTACTATCGAACGTTGTAGGGACAGGCCTCCCGGACTGTCCGTCCGTAAATCTCGCACCGCACGGAGAGGTTGCCGACAAAATAATCAATCAACACAATGATTTCTAAGAAGATATATCGGTAGACCGATACGTTATTATGCCAAATCACATTCACCTGCTATTGTTTGTGCGGCAAAGCGGACAGTCCGGGAGGCCTGTCCCTACAACGAAGGTTGATGCAAATTCAATTGTCTCGCGGTTCGTATCGACGTTTAAGCGTTTTTGTAACAAAGAATATGGGGAGAATATCTGGCAATCTCGTTTCAACGACCATATCATTCGCAACCGGCAGGATTACGAAGAGCACGTTCGATACATCTGCGAGAATCTCATCCGTTGGCCTTCTGATGAACTCTATTCGGAGCAAGCCTGATACACAATACCCCCGACAGAGCAAGATCCGTCGGGGGTATTACTTTGCGATGCCTCGAGGTCATTCTCCCTCGGGGGCAATGCGGTCGGCAAGGGCGATAAACTCCTCCGGCCGTCCTTTGAATTGGTGATCGGCGCCCTCAATCTCGACAATCTCCAGATGGTCGATGGCTTTCAGGCGCAAATGAGGCAGATAGGGATAGGATTGATCCCGCGTGCCGTAGACGAAGCACTTCTCAACGCCGTCCAGTGCGCGCAGGGCGTCCACGGTTCGATGGAAGTTGATCATCAGCGGCATATTGATGGCCAGCATCCGCTTGACCTGTGGCAAAACGCCTGCCAACAGGATGTTCTGATACCCTCCGTTGGACGAGCCGATGAGGTATACCGTATACTCGGTCATTCCCTGCTCCTTTGCCACTTTGCGGAGCACGGCGGCGTCGGTGCGGTAGGTGAGTTCCACCTCCAAGGGGTTGGAGGAACAGACCACGGTGTAGCCGTGGGCAGAGCGGAGACGGTGCGCCATCTGCAGGTACTTATCGCCGTATCCTCTGTAGTTGCCCCCCCGCCCGCTTTTGATCAGCACGATGGGAGCGGTGGCATCGCCGAACAGGATGCCGTATTCGATTGCCTGCCCGCCCTCCAGGGGCAAGCGCAGGGTGAAGTCATAGTCCATAGGGGCCTCCGATGGTTTTTGGGGTAGCATACTCATTCTTCGGATGCGGGATTGTCTGCAGGTTCATAGGAATAGCTCCAGCCGTTCTTGTTTTTGAATTCCCAAACGTCACTTGCGGTATAGATAAAC
>JAFTMF010000019.1 GCA_017452565.1 Clostridia bacterium | reverse complement strand
TGACGTGGCAAAGCTCTACGGCTATATGCCCATTCGCTATTTCTTGGTTTCCAGCCATTACAGAAAGCCTATCAATTACAGCGCCGATATCATCGAGGCGGCACAGAATTCGGTTGACCGTATCCAGAACTGCTACGACAATCTGGCCTTCTATCTGAAGAACGCTACTTCCGGCGAGCCTCTGTCTGCAGACGTCCGCGCGGCGTTCGAGGGCTACAAGGCGCAGTTCATCGAGAAGATGGAGGACGATTTCAACACCGCTGACGCAGTTTCCGCTCTCTTCGAGATGGTGCGTGAGTTGAACTCGCTCCTTGCACAGAGTCCTTCCAAGGAAGCGGCTGAGGAAGCAGGCGCATACTTCACCGAGATCGCCAAGCTGATGGGACTCATCGGCGAGTCTGCTACCGATAAGGCATTTGCCGAAGAGGTGGAAGCCCTCATTGCAGAGCGTGCGGCAGCCAAGAAAGCGAAGAACTTCGCGCTGGCCGACGAGATCCGCGGAAAACTGTCTGAGATGGGCGTTACCCTGCAGGATACCGCTCAGGGCACCAAGTGGAAGAAAAACTGATCTGTCGGGACTTGCTATGAACGATCTCTATACGATTTTACAGACCCACGCGGCACGCTATCCCAAGATGGAGCCCACCGATGCGGTAAAGCTCCTCTACCAAAGCGAATTTGGCGGCGGTCATCTCATCGCCAACGAGGATGCCTGCCTTGCCTATTTGCGGACGGAGTGGGAGCGCACGCCAAAAAATCCCGAAGCACCGCTGGTGGAGGACATCGGCGGCAAAATCGTGCGGGTGATGCTGGCGGCTATCCCCGATGCCGATGCCGTTGAGGCGCTGGGGAGGGATTTCATCCGCTCTGCCGCAAACGTCCACGGCACACGGGAAGGCTTTTTGGAAAAGCTGGCACTGCTTCGCAGAGTGACGGCAGAAGGGCAGTTTGCCTTCTCTCTTGCCGAGCTGGACGAGTATCTGTCCGCCTACGAAAGGGCGGGTTATCCGGCCGTTTCCCACAGCGAGACTTACCGCAGGCTCTACCATCCCGCCTATCGAGTGCTCCGCCGAGAGGATTTTAGAGGCCAAACATAATACCAACGCTCCGAGGTGTATCCTCGGAGCGTTTTTTCAGCAACCTATTGCAATTTCCATAATAATCTGATATAATGGAATAAGCAAACTTGAAAGGTGAATTGCTATGTTACGAAATCGTATTCTATCCGGGGCGTTGGTTCTGCTGATTCTGTTGCAAACCGTTCTGCCTGCTATGCTTGTCCTGCCCGCGCACGCTGCCGCAGGGACGATTTTGTACGATTCGCTGGTGCCGGTCACGGGGGAGTGGTCATCCCTCGACGATGTGAACGCGATCTACGGTAGGCCGGCAGACGGCGAGGTTGCCTACGCGCATTGGAAGCCCTATCGTTCCACAATGGCTTACGAAGCGGTTGTGAAGCTGGGCAGAGAACACGTAGCAGGGCTCACGCTGGGAGATGAAGATCCCGAAACGCCCTACGGATTTTGGGCTGCAGGCATTGATGCTGCCACGAAAACTGCGTGGATCCGTTATTACGGCGAGAACGAGACGGTTGAGCTGGCACGGTGCAGTATCGAAGACCTCGATCTGCCCGGCGACCGTTACCGGATTCGGGTGGAGAATCACGACGTGGATTCTATGATCGTGCTGATTATCAATGACGAGTATTTTCTGTATGCCAATACAGGCAATGAGAATGTCAGCGGATATTTCGGCTTGCTGGCAGATGGCGGCGGCTGGTTTGAGGAAATCAACTGTTGGATCGACACTCCGGAGGTGCGCGGAATGACCGCCAACGGAAGGATTACAAACGATCCTGCAGTTTACCGAAAGGTTATGATGGGCGAGTACGAGCATACCCTCCGCTTGCAATTCGAGGATTTGGGAAGATATCATCTCACCGCCCGTCCGCTGAACGGCGATCCCGGCTTGGTGATCGATATTGAGAAGCAGTCGGTGACCGTTCGTCAGATCACCGAGTCCTTCGATCTGCTTTTGATTGCCCATAATGGCGACATTACCTTCCACTACGTGATTCGTGTGGAGGTAAGTCCCACCTCCTCTCTTCAATATTTAGAGGACGGCAGACCGCAATACCATTATACGCCGCTCAAAGGCAAGATGAAGGCAGGTGGTAGCGTGGTGTTCGACTCTACCGACCGTCAGTGGCATTATTTCTATCCCTTGGAGGCGATCGAGGGAGATCCCACGGGAGCGAGCGGCATCGCCCACGCCGTCAGCCCCGATTTGCTCAGCTGGAGCGATCAAGGGGTGGTTTGGGTAGATGCTTCTATCATCGCTATTGCCGTCACCGAGGATGCCGATAATACTACCGGATTTTTCACGGAAGCCGAAGAAGGTCAATCCCGCTTAGTGGCGATTTGCACGAAAGGGGATTTGTCGCTGACCAGCGGCATTGAAGAGCTGTACATTGCCTACTCTACCGATCACGGTGCAACTTGGCGAGAGCCTGCCCAAGAGACGCATGGGTTTGAAAATCCGATCATAGATGGCCGAACACACAGCTATGGATATGATATGTACGCTACCAAACTGTTCGCTCACGATGGAAAGTGGATGATGCTCACCGGCGGTTCCAAGGTGCATCTGTTCACCTCCTCCGATTTGGTGAACTGGAGTCACGCCAGCGCTTTTGAAATAGGTTCGCAATCCCCCGATCTCTATCCCGTCTCTGTGGAATGCATTGATACGTTGAAGTGGATAGTCTAGGATGCGGGACAGCGCTATATCGTGGGCAATCTGGAAAAATGGGGAGAGGGCGGACTATATCGGTTCGTCTCCGAGAGCGACCGTCTGCCTCTGTTTACCGGAACCATCAACGGCGCTTTGCAGGTATCGGCGAGCACTTCCGGTGGGGCAGGAAAATCCTATCTGCTGGGCTATGCAGCGGACCCCACTCATCTGTATCGCTGGTCGGGTGCGCTCACTCTTCCGTATCAGTTGAAACTGGTAGAAGAGGGGGACGGTCTGCGGCTTTCCGTACGGTTGACTCCCGAGGCGAATACCCTTCGTGCCGAGTCTGCGGCAAGCGTATCGGAGTTTTACAATGCCGAGCAGGCGAAGAAGATTTTGCAGAACAATCCTCTTACCGCCTTTGATTTGGAAATCAGCTTCAAGCCTCCGGCGCAACCGAATCAAGAGGAGGTTCGGATAGAGTTTTTGTCCGACGGCATCTATTCCACCTCGCTGGTGTACGATTATCAGAAACGGCGCTTGCGGCTGATTCGTCGGGAATCCCGTAACGGTAGCACCATCGAGCAAAAGGAGATTTTCTCCACCGTATTTGCCGATTATGCCCCCGAAGCAGACGGTACGGTGCAGCTTCGCATCCTGTCGGACGGCAATCTGCTGGAAGTGCTGGATCGGGATGGGGGACAGCTCCTCTCGGCGCTGATCTATCCCGAGTCGGGCGCCATCGGATGGGATTGCACCACTTCGAAAGAGATGGATGACGGAAACGGTCTGATATACAGTTGGGACGTGGTGGAATATCAATCCCTGCGGCTATGGCGGATGAAATCGGTCTGGCACGATGGAGAGACGGTACTGCCCGAGGCGGGGCTTTACTATCACTACGAGCGAACCGACATCTCCAAGGCGACTATCAACAAAGAAGATCCCACCTATCAACTGACCATCGAAGCCTACGTGGTAGACGAGAATGGCCTGCGAAGAAATAACCTCCAATGGACGGAGCCCGATATTTCCCCAAAGGAAGCAATGGGCGAGCTGCGATACAACGTACAAAACAGAATCAGCTATCTGATTACGAAAATGAACCGCACGATGGTTCTGACCGTCACCGACGAAAAGGGAATTTACTCCGACACGCTGGAGATCAAGAGCACCGCACCCACCTGTCTGAGCAATTTGCCCGGTCTTGTGGGACAGTATTGGGAGGTCGGTCAGTTCGGACTGAGTTCTACCGACGATACGGGATACAGTCCGCTATTGTCTCCCGTATCGGTGTCGGGATCCTTCTCCTTTTGGGCGAAGTTCACTCCTATGAGCGATGACGATTGTATGGGGCTGGTCTTTGGCGTCCCGGTTACAGAGTTTGTGGATCGGGTAAACGGCTGGTATTGCGTAACGCTGCAGAAAATGCAGGATAGTCCCATTCTGACGATCCTGCAGTATGATGCGGAAACAAGGCAAATGCAGGTGCTCAAAAAGCACCATCTCGAGCCCAACAGCACTCAGCAGTGGAAGCTGAAGGTAGAGTATGACGGAAGTCAGCTGCTCACCATCACGGTGAACGATCAGGCCTATTTTAGCAACCGTTATGACATTGGGAAGCTCTCTCCCGGGTATATGGGGTTGGTATCGGTGGACGGATACGGCGCTTTCACCGAAGTGGCATACAAGGACGTGCCTGACTTTGGTTCCCCTCT
Source organism: Clostridia bacterium (assembly GCA_017452565.1). Classification (GTDB taxonomy): domain Bacteria; phylum Bacillota; class Clostridia; order Oscillospirales; family CAG-272; genus CAKSQF01. Next base: position 9,610 of record JAFTMF010000019.1, on the reverse strand, counting down.
TCCATTGGATCCGCCGGAGCCAATGGCGCCTACGGTGGACGATCCTTCGTCTTCGAATCCCAACCGACGTCCGAACGATGGACTCGGAAACGGCGTGATCTATATTGCCGTGGGTGCGGTATCTTTGACGATTGCATTCCTGTGCATTGTAGCCGCAACTGTATGGCGGCGCCGACGTCAGGAGATGCAAGCCGATCAGCCCGAAAAAGTCGATTATTTCGGCGATTCAAACAATCTGCCGCCGAGATTACACTAATAAGCGAAACCGCTCCCTAACGGGAGCGGTTTTTAGTTGGGGTTATGTTGCAAGATTGAGAATTGTCTTTCCACGTTTTTCTGCGTTTTTTGTGTACTGTGCCGCTCCACCGAAATCTCTGTTGACAAAAGTGATGACTAAATCACACTGTTTGATCATCCATTCGTTGCGCTTACAGATAGCAAATCGTTTGGGAACGTTTTCAAGCCCTTCGGGATAGATTGTATCGAGAGGTGTTTCGGCGTGTGTGTACTTACCGGGAAGATAAGCCAACACAACGAGAGCATCAATCTGTGAATATTGTGATTTCAATGTTCTCAGTGTGTTTTGTACTATGCGATCAAAATTTCCGTTATTTCCTACATAAAATGTTGTTGCGCCTTTGTTTTCGATTAAATCAATAAGTATGGTTGTCAATTTCGTTTCTACGGAAGAAGGCGCGTCGCTATGACCAAAAAATGTTACTACCAATGTTCTTTATCTCTCCTACTATTTTGTTTTGCACCTATATAAGTGCATAAATAGAATAGCACTAAATTATAATATTGTCAAATACTTTTGTTCTTAAATAAGCACAAAAAGGCGATGAGACAATGAATTCGGAAATCGAGAGAAAAGTAGGGCAGAACATCAAATGTTTACGGGAAAAGGCAGGTTTGACGCAGGAAATGCTGTCTGCAAGGTTGCAGCTGGAAGGGTGCGATATAACTAGAAGTGCAGTTGCCAAAATTGAAGTTGGCCAACGGCATCTGTATCCCGATGAGATCATTCTCTTGCAAAGAATATTGAAAATCTCTTACGAGGAAATTTTCCGTATAGACTAACCAATCCAAAAAACAGCAGCGAGGTAAATGGCCTCGCTGCTGTTTTGTTGTTAGCCGGTATGCGCCTTGCTGGTGACGGTTACCGTGTTCATTTCCCCTTCGGGAACAGAGTAATCCTTCTCCACCAAGCGGTAGCCGGGGTGATTGGCATCCAGATAGTCCATAAACGCCTGCACCCGATCGGCGCCCACGTAGATGGCCTTGCCTGCTTTCAGCATAGCGAGGGTGATATAGCCGTCCTCGGAGATGCACAGGACAAAGGCATTAGGTCGCAGCAGCTCGTGTCCGACGCCGATGCGCAGATATTCGTCGTCCTCGCCGTCATAGTCCACCGTCTTGCCGTACATGAGAAGCTCATTCCACAGAATGTCGGCGGTCATTTCTTCAAAAGCGATCCGGACGTCCTCGCCCTGCTTATTCTGCGTAGTGTGGATGATATATTCGTAGGAGGTAAGATACTCCTGCAAGTTAGTTTTATCAACGAGTTCCTCAAAGGACTCGGCGTATTTGCCGGAGCGGTAGAGGACGGGGTTCTCCACGCCCTCGATGGTCAGTACCACGCCGTAGGCAGGATCAATATCCTTGTGCGCCGAGATAGTGGCGTTGACGGTGGCACTGATCTGATGATCCGACAGTTCGCGGACGTTCAGCGAGATCTCTTCCAGTACCTCGCCGACCTGATCGGGCTGAACTTGGATATAGGATTTGTGGTCTTGGGCAAGGGCGTAGGTCTCGCCTTCCCACTCAATGATGGGGAATCTCCAAACCAACTTCTGACCGTCTATCGTGCAGGGGAATCCCCATTCGCGCCAGCTGGCCTCTTGGGTGACCACGTAATTCATCGCCGGGCGTGTCTCGTAGCGGTCGAATTCGTCGGTGGTGTTCCCCAGCAGCGAGCCGATGCCGGTGATGGCAAATCCTGCTACCAGAGCGAAGCAGGCGGCAAGAGCGCCCCATTCGATGATACGTCTTTGCACGCTTTTTGGGGAGCGTGCCGGAGTAGCAGCAGAAGCTGCGGCAGCTTTGTCGGGAGCTGCTTCTTCGATATAGTCCTCTCGGATGTGGGAGAGGCTTTTCCAAATGGTTGTATTCTTCATAAAATACCTTCTTTCTCAAGAGCGAGTTTCAATCGGTTGCGCAGGCGATGGAGGATGGATTTCACCGCAGATTCGCTCAGTCCCATATCCTTGGCAATCTCGGCAACCGAGGCGTTGTACCAGTAACGGCGCAGGAACACAATCCGATTTTGGCGGGATTGTCTTCCCAAAAAGCGGTTGAGGGCGTCGGTGAGGACGGTTTGAGATACCCGATCTTCTGCAGAGGAGGGAGAGGGCACACACTCCTCCAGCTCGGACAGAATCAGCGGCACTTCACCGCCGCCTCGCTTCTCTGCGCGCTCCTTTTCGTAGCGGTGGATGGCAAGATTGCGGGCGATTTTGCCGATATACGCCTTCAAATTTCCGGGGTGGGCAGGGGGGATGGACTCCCACACCTTCAGATAGGTATCGTTTACGCACTCCTCGGTGTCTGCGCTGCTATGGAGAATCGAGTTGGCAATCGTAGTGCAATAGGCGCCGTAACGCCGCTGAGTTTTGGCAATCGCTTCCTCGGAGCGAGCGAAGTAGAGGTCGATGATCTGCCCATCGGTGATTTTTTCGTGATCCATAGAAATTCCTCCTTTCGGGAATGTTTTGAAAGGTCCCTTCACCCTAATAGACCGATTTTCGGCAAAAAGGTTGCGAGGATGAGAAAGAATGATATAAAAAAGTATATCGCACCGACGGTTATTTGTCAAGCGGCGGTGTGATGCTGTGATGCTGTGATGCTGTGATGCTGTGTTGGATCGAAAAACCGCTCCCTTTTGGGGAGCGGTTTGAGTTATTCTGTGGTATCGGGGACGGTTTCGGGGATTGGCTCTTCCCATTCTTCCAAATACGGGTCGAACAGATCCAGCAGTCCCTCCACTTCCGCAGGGGAGAACTGATAATACTGCGCAGGTAGGATCTCCTCGGGTAGACCGTCCCAGACTGCGCTGAGATAGCCGGTTTGCAGATCGAATCGCAGGATAACGCTGTGATCGCTTCTGGTGACGTTGAGGGAAAATCCGTTATCTCGGTTCACCGTCTGCGCCGTTTCGCTACGAGTGAAGTGCATCGTCTGCAGGTAGCTTTGGATTGGGGCGATTTTGTCTTTGCCTTTGAGACTTGCATAGATATCCGGCTCTGCCGAGCTGTAATAGAAGTTTGCAAAGACGTCTCCTGCAAAATACTCATCTATGGTGGGGACGGCGGTGGCTTCGGCTTTCAAATTGCGGATGTACTGCTCTAATGAAGCCAAATCTTCAGGGGATAGTGTGTATTGTGCGGCATAAGTAGGTGTTTGGTTGGTGGTTTGCAAATATTGGCAGTTGATTCGTCCGGAGGCATCGAATTCCATCACCAAATCGTTGCTGTTGATACGGGTGATCAGCACGATCTTCATTCCGTCCGAGGCGGTATCGTCCTCCGGAATCTCTTCGGATAACGAGATGAATTGCAGTTTTTTGATGAAATTGTGGAAGGCAGTGACTTCATTCTGCTTGTTGATAGAAAGATGGTAGGAAGCATCGGCAGTGTCGTACACTTCGATTCGGTACATCGACTGCTTCAGATAATTTTCTAACGAAGGAAAGGCACTGTCTCCGTCGGAATATTCGGACAGCCAAGTGATGTACTCGTAGGCATCTACCGAAGGAATCGGGAAATGGAATTTGTTCTTCCACTCTCCTTTGTGAATCTCCACGTCGATCACGCCTGCGGAATGGATGGTCAGATAAACCTCTCCGCCGTCCGAATATCGGAAGGTTACCGAGATGTTCTTAGTTTCTCCCCATGCTCCGCCGCAAAGGGGGAGTCCGGTGAGGGTTTGTTTCAGCCGAGAGGATACTGCGGAAATCTGCTCCGAGCTCAGTTCCACTTTTTTATCGAGGGTGTGGATGGTTGCCTGATTCAGATTGCTGCCCAAATAGAATTCGGGATCGGGGACTTGCGTAAGAGGGAGCAACTGCTCGATTTGAGCGTCTATAAAGTCTTGTAATTTGGATTTGCTTTCATCGGTAAGCCAATACTTTTGCAGGGACTGCTGTTGTCTGTTGGAATCGTAGATAGTATAGTTGATCGCATTGCTATCGTAAGCAATGTGGAATAATCCGCTGTATCCGTCCTCGTAATATACTTCAATAGAGTACCAACTCGAAATCAAGAGGTAGTGAGAACTTTTCTGTACCGTCACGTCCGACAGCACCGTGTTTAGCGCGGCAATTCGTTGGGGATCGTTGGTGAGATATTGCGTATCGGAGAAATTTCGATTGAAAAATTCTACTTGCGTGATGGTCTTTTCTTCGTGGAGGGAAGAAAGAGCGATAGGCTCGGCAGGCGTTTCGGGGGCGTCCGTGGTGTCTGCAACGGTTGTGGTGGTATCATCGGGGATCTCTCCCACCTCGCAACCAATCAGAGCAGGTAAGAGCAGGCCTCCCAAAATCAGCAGGAATGCAATGGGGCGGATTAAGGTGGTATGTTTCATAATAGACTCCTTTCGGTGAGATGGATAGAGGAACTGATTTTATAAAGTAAAAACTTACAATAATGAATCTAAAGAAGCTGTGATTTCGGCAATATCCTCTGCAGGAAGGGTGTAATGATACACGATGTCGATAAACCCTTCGGGGGCGTAAATGGATACGGAAACCAGATTGTCGTCGCAATCAAAGAAAATGTAAATATTCAACTGATTCTTTTTGATTGCAATGGAATAGTGTGCGTTGTTGATCGCCGGCTTGAATGTCAAAGGCGTATCCGTTAATTTTTCCCGCAGAAGCGTTACCAGGGCGGAACGATTATCGGGGAACAGTACGTTGCTTTGGCTACTGTGGTATATGGTCATAGAATCTTCTTCGTTTGGCAGGAATTCTCCGGGATCGGGAGAAGGGATTTGGGGGAATAAAGCCTCTTCCAATTGGTTGGCTGTGGAGAAAATCGCTTGGACATCGGCTTTGGCAACGTGATACATTTGAGCGCTTTTAGCTCCGTTTGCATTGGTCTGAATCACGCGGACATAAGGGTGTTCGGCATCAAAGGCGAACATAATGGAATTTCCCGCGGTGTCTGAAACGGCGAACAGATATCCCAAGATATACAGATCCAAGGTAGGAGCGGTAGTTACGTTGACCGGTTCGATGACAGACAGTAGGGCGGAGATGTTTTCGGGGTCTTGGACGGTGATGACGGTATGCTCCTCACGGTTGTTTTGCAGTTTCAATTCGGCGATCGTTTCGAGGGCAGGGAGAAGCGAACCCAAATTGATTTTTTCATCCGATACGGATTGGTCTGTAGAAGTGGAAGCGGTAGTTGTGGTAGCAGTAGTTGTGGTAGCATCTTCGGGGATCTCTCCCACCTCGCAACCAATCAGAGCAGGTAAGAGCAGGCCTCCCAAAATCAGCAGGGATGCAATCGGGCGGATTAAGGTGGTATGTTTCATAATAGACTCCTTTCGGTGAGATGTGGGCATTTTAGCTCACTTACAGTATAGCATATTCAGCCTCATTTGTCAATTCAAAATGAATCTTGAATCGCAATTTCGGCATCCTGCCTAAAGTAGCTGAAATTCTTTGTGCAAGATGGTGCCGAAAAAACCGCTCCCGTGAGGGAGCGGTTTTGTGATAGGACTCAAAATGGATTCAGGGGGGTATACCCTAAAACCTTGTAACCGCCTGCAGTGTTGCGGAATGCCACCACAGCAAGAGCGGTGGGAGAGGTATAATAGCTGTACAGAGCGATCACGGTATCTGCCCGATCGGTGTGGTAGACGCGAATGTTTTCGGCAGGTCCTGTTGCGTTGGTGTCGCCGTGGAAATGATAGAAGCGACCCGTTTCGGGGAGATAGACGAATCCTGCTTTTATCAGCGCACCGTGAAGATCATCGGCAAAAGCGGGCATATACGCCAGATAATCGGTAAGCAGCTTTCGTACCTCTTCTTCGGTGAACGTGCCGCACTCAATGTGTTCCACAACGTCCGGATGGACGCCCGCTTGCACCAGCGCTACTCTTTCGGCATCGGTCAAGCGATGGCCGTTATGATAATTGTAGAGCAGCGCAAACAGCGAAATCTCGTCGGGAGAGGTGTAGGCTTGATCGCAGGCAAACAGTCCGTTGTTAGGCAGAGCGGGATTGCTGTAATCGGTGAGAATTGTTTTGATCTCTTGAGGGATATTTTGATGCGTTTCGTGTACCGTTACGCCCACTGCTTCCAAAAATGCTTGGAGCACTGCGTTGTCGGACAAATCCTTGATCAGCGGTGTCTTCTCGGAGGGAGGCGGATCGTAATAGGGCTTAGCGTCTTCGGTAAGGGCAGCGATGGTATCAACGGGGAGATTATATACGGTTGTATGGTAGGTTTGGCCGTCGTAAACACTGCACTTGAATTTTCCCGATGAATCAAAGAGAATGGTGAAATAGCTCATTTCTTTCCCTTGATCATTGATCCAATACGCCAAATGCAAGCCGTCGGGGAAATCGGGGAAATCCTGAGAAGCGGAGGGGACCAGCTCTTGCTCTGCAATCAGAGAAAGGAGTGCCCGGATAGATTCTTGATCGGTGTACGTGTAGGTAGGCGTTTTTCCGACTACGCCTATGGTAACGTGTACTTCTTTGATCGTCTGCTTCAGACACTCTTCCAAAGTGGTGGGCAAATCTTCCGACTCCGGCGGTTTCGGCGGGTCGGGAGGGGTGACGGAGGGATCTACGGGCTCGGTAACAGGAGGAGCGTTGCCTTCTACCAACAGCTGAAGCAGTTCATCGAAAGCAGCCATATTCTTTGACAGAATACGGAAATCCACACAGTCGGGGATTGCATCTTCAAAGCAGACGGATAGTTGAAGGCTGTAATAATCGCTAAAATCTCTACTGGGGCTGTAGTAGCAGATATACAGTGTTTCGCTCCCCTGTTTGAGGGTGATTCTATTATAACGGGGCAGGGAAGTGGAAGACCCTTGCAGGTGGCGCTCAGGAAGCCTATCCAGATTCTGCAGAGCTTTCATAAACGTGTCGATGGCAGAATCGGGTGCCGAGTAGCTTTGGGATGGGCGAACGAAAAGATCAATCGTCATCTCTGTGGGGTGTGCGGTAGCAAGGAAGTTCTCAAAACGCAGATACTGTCCGCCTTCTGAGAATCCGCCGTCCATAATGAAGTTCAGATGTTGGCCCAGTGCATTCAGTTCGTTTTTATCTGCTTTGTAATGAGAGATCCTTTGTATGGATAAATCGCCGGGGGTTGTGTAGAAATAGGCAGCGATATAGCCGTCATAATCGAGATAGAGATAAATAAAGGTAGCGTCGGCAAAGCATAGCTGAATGACGGCATCGTAGTTTTCTTCGGGAATCGTACGGTTGCTGTGAGCCAAGGAAAGCCGGCTGATTACCTTCACAATACTGTCAATCTCAATCGATTGATCGCAAGAATAGGGTTCATACGGTTCTATCAGACGTCCGAAATCGATCCTTTGGAGGGGGCGGTCGAGATAAGAGAACAGCAGATCAGAGGGAGAGGGAGGCTGCTCGGATTGCTTGAAATCCTCAAGCAGGTTTAGAAGGATTGCCAGATCGTTGCAAACGAAGGTGGACATTTCCGTTTTAAGACCTTCGGCCGGGTAAACGATTGAAATGTGATTGGATCCGTAGATTCGGCAGGTAATCACTTTTCCAAACTGCAAGGTGAGAGTGATCTGTTCGTTTTGTATACAAGGAACGATACCACCCTCGGGAAAGGGAACTAACTGAAGACATTGCAGAAGCTCTGTCAGATCGGCAATCAATGCAGGATCGGTGACAATTCCGCTTCTTTGGGAAGAAAAACGAACGATCGGATCGGTGAGAATAGCATCCCAATGGTCGGTATTCGCCAAGGTGACACCTGCGGCGGCATAGACAGCTTTGTGCAAAATCCGTTGCTCCAGATTGAAGGTCTGATACCAGGTTGTAACCGTTTCATCCGAGCCTTTGGGCTGTGCATCTATGCGGAGATAATCCTGCTCCTTCCACAGATGCATAGTGAGCGTTTCATACTCGGAAGAGGAAAAGTAGACGATGGTCGGAGCGCGTTCTTGCTTGCTGGGTTTATGGGTGACCTTCGTCTCCATTTTGGCCATACGATCGATCAGCGTCTCGATGGCCTTGGTGTCGGTAACGGTACGAATAGACGTCTCGCCCGACAGCTTGAGTTCGATTTTGTCAATCTCCAGCTTTCCTATGTCAAACAGCGTGGGCGTGCTGTCGGCAATGACAGGACCGGCAGGACTTTGCAGACTTAACAGCTTTGACAGCTGAGGCAGGAAGAGTAGACTGCCAAGGACAATTGCCAACACAAGGGGGGAGAGGGCGAGAAGTAAGTAGTTCCGCCGATTTTGTTTTTGTACACGGTAGCGGCGCAACACTTCATTTTTGAATGCTTCGTCAGTGCGTCTCATGAAAACAGATCTCCTTCCTTTGATAATGTAGTACGCAGTGCAGATTTGGCCCGGGTCAGCAGATTATCCACCTGTTTGGGGGATTTTTTCATAACGTGGGCGGCATCCTTGTAGGACAGCTCCTCGATGTAGACCAAGTGGAGTGCTACCTGCATTTCGTCGGGCAGGCTCTGCATAGCGAGAGAGAGGGCACGGCTTTGCTCGTTTTTCAGAAGAATCTCTTCGGGAGTATAGTTATCGGCCGTCTCGTTTTCCGCTTCCGAAAGCTCTACGGTAGCGAATTTCTTTGCGTGGCGCATATAGTCTACGGCACGGCTGCGGGCGATGATAAACAGGTAATTTTTCAGCGGAATCTTAAAATTATAGCGGCGCTTATGGAGCAGTAATTCCATAAAAGTGTCGATGCATAGATCTTCCGCAATGCTCTCGTCGTGGACGAGGCGGTAGAGGAAGAAGGTCAGCGAGTCGCGGTGGGTTTTCAGCAGCTCGTCGAAGCCGCTCTCGTCGCCGTCAAGATAACGTCGCCAGCACTGCGCTCCGTGATCCATAGATCTTCCATCGGTTTTGGATCGATTGTCCATTGAGATTCTCCTTTCCGAAAGCGATCTTTCCCGGGATGTGCTTTCATATAGTAATACGAATGAGAAGGGGATTTTCCTTATCAGTTTTGGAAATTTTTGAAAAATGTTGTAGAGGGGCGAGTGTTTTTAGTTGCGAGGGAATTTCAGCCGCTCCTTTTTGGGGAGCGGCTGAGGGGATTTTGTCAGAATCAGAAAACAAGGCGATAGTGATCGTAAAGATCGCGGATCAACTGAGAGAGGGAGTCCATTTGATCGGCAGGAATTTCATAGCCCCAAGTTGCTCGGTAGCATTGGAGTTCTATATACCGATTTTCGTAGTCTACCAGCAAAATTGCATTGATCTCTTGGTAATTTAGCGAAATTCTCACGCCTTCCGGGATCTCTTCCAAGGAAGGGGAGGTAGGCTCTACGGGAGTGAGCGACAGATTCTTCAGCGCATCTATCAGAAGC
>JAFTMF010000201.1 GCA_017452565.1 Clostridia bacterium | reverse complement strand
TGATAGATTTTTTATAAAAAACGAACCGAGGGATCTGTGGGGGGAAGTGATGGGGATTAGCCAAATATACCCTCATCAGCCGCAGCCAAGGAATGGGGTAGGGAGTTCGAGGGGAGGGGAAAAACTTCGGCGTTTGAGATGGTTTTCCCCTCCCCTCGGTTTCGCGCAACCAATGCTTGACCTTTTCCCCAAGATCTTGGGGTGGGTTTTACGCGTCCTTGAGGCAGGTGGTGCCTCTGTCCATGGCGACCGTACCGGTACGGCACAGCTCTAAGATGCCGTAAGGCTTCATCAGCTCGATGAAGGAGTCGATCTTGGCGCTCTCGCCGGTGAGCTCTACTACCACCGCGCGGGAGGAGTAGTCGATCTGCTTGGCCTTGAATGCGGCGATGGCGTCCATAACGTCTTTGCGCATATCGGCGTCGTCTGTGGCAACCTTCAGCATAACCAGCTCGCGGGTGATGCTCTTTTCAATGGGAAGCTCCTTGATGTACTCCACGTCCACGCACTTGAATGCCTGACGGATTACTTGCTCTCTTGTGTATTCGTCACCGGTGAAGGTAACGGTCATACGGGAGAGGGAAGGGTCCTCGGTGGTACCGACGGTCAGCGATTCGATGTTGAAGCCTCGTCTGCCGAACAGACCGGAGATACGAGTCAAAACGCCGGCTTCGTTGGTTACCAGCAGACCAATCACGTATTGTGTCATAGTTGTGCTCCTTTCGCCCGAACAGTTCTTGAGGGTCACGAGAATGTCGGCGATACTGCCGTTGGGCGGGATCATGGGCATGACCATCTCGTCCTGATCGATTCTGCAGTCCAGCAGAACGGGACCGTCGGTGGAAAATGCCACATTCAGTGCCGCATCCAATTCTTCCTTGTTGGTAACTGCATATGCATCTGCACCGAAGGCTTTTGCCAGTGCCACGAAATCGGTCTTGCGATTCAGGGAGGTCTGAGAGTAGCGCTGACCGAAGAAGAGGGTCTGCCACTGACGAACCATACCCAGCACGCCGTTGTTCATCAGCATCACTACCAAAGGAAGCTTCTGAGAAACGGCGGTTGCCATTTCGTTGAGATTCATACCGAAGCTGCCGTCGCCGGTGAAGAGGACGGTGCGCTTGCCGGTTGCCATACAAGCACCGATGGCGGCGCCCATGCCGTAGCCCATGGTACCCAGACCGCCGGAGGTGATGAAGGTGCGGGGAGACTCTAACTTGGAGCGCTGTGCCGCCCACATCTGATGCTGACCAACGTCGGTGGCAATGGGCATTCCGGGCTGGGTGTGCTCCATTACGGCGTCAATGATCTGATAGGGAGTGAGCTCGCCCTTGCCCAGATACAGGTTATCTTCCTCGTACTTGCAAAAGTCTGCTACCTGCTCGGCCCATTCGGGATGAGCGGTGGGGGTGATGCACTCTAAAATACGGGAGACGGTCTCCTTCACGTCGGCAGTGATGCCCAGATGGCAGGAGATGTTCTTGTTCAGCTCGGCGTTGTCAATGTCGATGTGGATGATCTTCGCGCCGGTGGCGAATCTCTTCTTGTCGCCGGTGGCACGGTCGGAGAAGCGGATGCCCAGGGCTAAAATCAGATCGGACTCGTACATGGCCTTGGTAGCGGCGTAGTGGCCGTGCATACCAACCATACCCAGTGCACGGGGATGGGTGGAGTCAACGGCTGACAGACCCATCATAGAGAAGCCGATGGGAGCGTCGATGGCGTCAGCCAGTGCGGCGATCTCAGCGCCTGCCTCGGCGTTGATGATACCGCCGCCGCAGTAAACGTAGGGCTTCTTCGCCTCGGCGATCATCTTAGCGGCTGCGGCGATGTCGCTCTCGTAGGCGTAGGGTGCCTTGTCCCAAGGAAGGGGAGCGGCGGGGGTGTACTCGGTGGTAGCAACCTGCACGTCCTTGGGCAGGTCGATGAGTACGGGGCCGGGTCTGCCGCTGCGGGCAATCTTGAATGCCTTGCGGACGGTGTCGGCCAGATCTTCCACCGACTGCACCTGATAGTTGTGCTTGGTGATGGGCATCGTAATGCCCTTGATGTCAACCTCCTGGAAGGAGTCACGGCCGATGAGGCTGAGACCTACGTTACCGGTGATGGCTACGATGGGAGTGCTGTCCAGATAAGCGTTGGCAATACCGGTGACCAGATTGGTGGCACCGGGGCCGGAGGTGGCGATGACTACGCCCACCTTACCGGAAGCTCTTGCATAGCCGTCTGCGGCGTGAACCGCACCCTGCTCGTGAGCAGTGATGACATGATTCAGACGATCGGCGCTTTTGTAAAGCTCGTCGTAGATGTTGAGAACCGCACCGCCGGGATAACCGAAGACGGTGTCGGTACCCTGCTCCAGCAGGGTTTCGATGAGGATTTGGGATCCGCTGAGTTTCATAGTAGATTCCTTTCGCTGTGGTATATTTGGATCGTATGATTTTTGAATGAAAAACAAAAAGTCTTACGGCTTCAAAGTTCCGTAAGACTCAAACCATCGTATATCATATCAAAATATGAATACCTATCGTGAAAAATCCGAACGTGCAAAACTTTAAAGCGTATTATTTTACAGGTGAACCAGTAGAATAATGCCGCTCAGTAGTACAGTATTCAGAATTGCACAGGTAGTATACATTTCTGACGCTCCAAGAAAAAAGATGGGAACAGTATAGCACAAAAAACGGCAGATTGCAATAGGGGATTGCGATTTTCTGCGTATTCACCAAAACAGACCGATTTGATTTGTGGATATTGCCGATCTCAGATGACAAATCCACCGCTGACGCCCAGCACCTGTCCGGTGACAAAGGAGGCGGCGTCGCTACAGAGGAAGAGAACGGCGTCGGCAACCTCTTCGGGGCTGCCGATTCTGCCAAGAGGTGTTTCCTCGGCAAGGGCGGAGAGGGTTTCCTCGCCCAGGGGTTCGGTCATAGGCGTGCGGATCACTCCGGGGGAGACGCAGTTGACTCTGATCCCCGAGGGTCCCACTTCTTTGGAGAGTGCTTTGGTCAGTCCGATGACGGCTGCCTTGGAGGCGGAGTAGACTACCTCGCAGGATGCGCCCACCTCTCCCCAAATGGAGGAGAGAAAGACGATGTTGCCCCTTTGATTTGCAATCATCTCGGGGAGCACCGCACGGGCGGCCAGATACGCCCCCTTGACGTTGGTGTCCATAATGCGATCGTAAGTCTCTTCATCGGTGAACTGGAACAGATTCTGATAAGCGATTCCTGCGGCAGGTACCAGCAGCTCGATCTCGCCCAGCGTGCGGGCAGAGGCTACCATCGCCTCCACGGAAGCGGCGTCGGCAACCTCGGCAGGGCAGACGAGGGCAGTACCGCCCTTCGCGCGGATGGCATTCGCTACCGCCTCGGCGGCGTTTGTGTTACGGCACCCAAGGGCTACGGCATAGCCGGCCTCGGCGAGTTTGATGGCAATGGCACTTCCGATTCCGCCGGATGCGCCTGTGATCAGTGCGACTTTCTGCTTCATACGGCTATCCTCCCTAAAAATTCGCTTATGCGATACAGTATAGCACAGCTATTCCGAAAAAGCAATACAAAATCGCCTTTTTTTCGAATATTTTTTTGCAGATGATCCCCAAAAATCCCACCGAACCGACGAGGATCGGAATCGGGCTTTTCTCTTGAAAAACACAAAAAAATCAGACGATACTATTGCATTTTCTTCCATTCTATGATATAATGAAAAGAGAATGTTTGTTCGGATTGGCAGGGACGTCTAAGACGCTCCCTTGCCGTCCGGGAAAGGTATGGACTATGGAAATGGATCAGAAACTTTTCGAAAAAATGCTGCTTCCTCCCACGGGGGAAATCGACGCTGTGCTGGATACCGATGCTTACAATGAAATCGACGATCAGTTTGCAATCTCATACCTCTTGAAGTACGCTCCTCGGATTCGCACCCGTGCTATCTTTGCCGCTCCCTTTTTGAACGAGCGCTCCACCTCCCCCGAGGACGGTATGGAGCGAAGCTATCGGGAGATTCTCCGTCTGCTCAAGCTGTGCAACAGGGAGGATATGCTCCCCGACGTGTACCGCGGCAGTAAAACCTATCTGGAGGACGAGGCAAGTCCGGTGGAATCGCCTGCCGCAGAGCGGCTTATTGAGCTGTCCCGGGAGTATACCTCGGAAAAGCCCCTTTACGTGGTAGCCATCGGCGCCATCACCAACGTAGCGTCGGCGCTTCTGCTGGATGCTTCGATGGCAGAGCGCATCGTTCTGGTATGGCTGGGGGGACACGGTCGAATGTGGCCCGACACCAAGGAGTTCAACCTTTGGCAGGACGTTGCCGCCGCCCGCGTGGTCTTTGACAGCGACGTACCGCTGATCCAGCTCCCCTGTATGGGCGTGGTATCGGCTTTCACCACCACCGCACCCGAGCTGCGCTATCACCTCTTGGGTAAAAATCCCCTTGCCGATTATCTGGCGCAGAACGTGCTGGATTGCTATCCCGGCAACAACTCCCCTTGGTCGAGAGTGATCTGGGACGTCACCGCCGTGGCTTGGCTCACCGATGCCCGCCGCTATCTGATGTGGGAGATTGTCCCTCGCAGACGTCCCACCTACGACGGCCACTACGAGACGGCAGAGGGAGTGCCGATGGTTTACGTCTACCACGTGCATCGGGACAGATTGATGAGCGATCTCTTCGGTAAACTGCTGGAGGAGTGACGGTGAGATGAGATGAAAAGAAGGATTCTCAACTTCGGATCGCTGAATATTGACCACGTCTATCGGGTGGAGCATTTCGTAGCCCCCGGAGAGACGCTCGCGGCGATTTCCTATCAGAAAAATGCCGGCGGAAAGGGGCTCAATCAATCGGTCGCCCTTGCCCGTGCCGGCGCACCCGTTTGCCACGCCGGACAGATCGGCGAGGACGGACGCTTTTTGGAAAAACTCCTGCAGGAGGAGGGGGTGGATACCGCAAACCTTGCCGTCACCCATCAGCCCACGGGACACGCCATCATTCAGGTGGAGCCCGGTGGACAAAACTGCATCTTGGTCTGTGCCGGTGCCAACGGATCGGTGCCTGCCGACTATATGGAAGAGGTATTTTCCCATTTCGGGGCTGACGATTGGCTGCTGCTGCAAAACGAAGTGGCAGGCCTGCCCACGCTGCTGTCCCTTGCCAAGGCCAGAGGGATGCGGGTGATCCTCAATCCATCGCCTATTACCGACACTTTGCTGGCCGCCGATTTGTCAGCGGTGGATCTCTTCCTGCTCAACGAAACCGAGGGCCTTGCCCTCACCGGAGAGAGCGAGCCGCAGGCGATTCTGGAAACGCTGACCGCCCGCTATCCCGATGCCGAGATCGTCCTCACCTTAGGGGCAGACGGTGCCTATTGGCAGAGCGGCGGCGAGCGCTGCTTCTGTCCTGCCCGCAAGGTGACTGCCGTGGATACCACCGCCGCAGGGGACACCTTCACCGGTTACTTCCTTGCCTGCCGAATGGAAGGGAAGGGAGCGCAGACCTCGCTGGGACTTTCCGCAAAGGCTGCAGCCATTGCCGTCACCCGTCCGGGAGCGGCGGCCTCCATCCCCCGCTGGAAAGAGCTTTTAGAAACAACTGTATAAAATCAACCATTGAGTACAAACTCATATAAATAAGGAGAATAAAACTATGCGTAGTGATCTGAAACTGATTCTGGAACAACTGAAAGACCCCGATAACGATGCGCCCATCGAGCTGGAAAATGACCGCGGCGAGGTTGCCCGCTTCACCCAGATGGCGCTGATTCCCATCACCACTCCCTCCGAGGAATACGAGGACGAGATGGTAGACCACAACTTTGCTCTCCTCCAGCCCATCGACGAGAACGGCGAAGAGGCCGGCGACCAGCTGATCTTCGACTTCCTTGAGGATGCCGAGGGCGAGATCACCGTATCTTTGGTAGACAATCCCTACATTATGCGCAGTGTCATCACCCTCTACCGTCAGCGCGGCAGACTGGCCGATGACGAAGAGGAAGAGGAGGATCGTCCCGAGTGCGATTCCATCTTTGGCGGCACCCTCACCGGCGAAGCCGAGGTAGACGAAGACCGTGCCGATGCCGAAGAAGAAGCGGCGCAGCTGGAGCAGGAGCTCATCGAGAACGTCGCACCCCGGAAGAAGACGGAGAAGAAGTCCTTCTTCGGCAAGCTGTTCGGCAAGAAGTAATTTTTGGAATTGGGAGAATGCGGCGAAAAAGTGATTCCGCCTTCCCCAAGCCCTCCCCTCTGGGGAGGGTGGCGCGGCAGGAAGCCGCAGAGCGGCGACTGCAGCGACGGGAGAGGTTCGACAGGTTGCACCGACCACCCTTGGTGCAGATCGTTTGAGACGGACAGTCCGGAGGCCTGTCCCTACGCGGTGGTGCG
>JAFTMF010000200.1 GCA_017452565.1 Clostridia bacterium | reverse complement strand
GCGGGATCTTCTCGGGAGGCAGGGTAGAGCGAAGCTCTCCCTCTGCCGCTTCCATCGTGCAGAAGAAGTGTGTGGCGTGTACCCCCGCATCGGTGCGGGACCAGCCCGTGAGTTTCAGTTTTTGACCGTAGACGCCCTCCAGCGCTCCCTTCAAAACTCGCTGAATGGTGAGCGCCTCATTGTTCTGAGTCTGATAGCCGTGGTATCGGCTACCCATATATGCAATTTCCAGTAGTATTTTCATGAGTTACCTCAGAACCCTTCTTGAATAAAACTTGTAATTCGGCTTTGCCGAATTACGTGGGAGTTTGCCTGCGGCAAACTCTGAGGTTCCGAACCTCCCAAGAACTTTTCTTAGTCGTTCTGCTTGCAGAACGACAATGCAATATACTTGCGGCGCAGGTTGGTGGGTTAGGATTGCTTTGCTTCGTCGGCAACTTGGGAGACAGTATCCAGCAGTAGATGGCGGTGAGAATCGGATTTGAACAAGCCAATGAGAGCAAAAACGATGGCTATCGGGAAACAAGCACCTGCCGGCTCCGGCTCTTGAAAGACGGTGATGAGTAAAATGCCGACGATCAGCAGAATGATCGGAGCAACAATTGTACATAGGATTGAACTTAACGTGCGTTTATATTGGCATTGCACCGTTCCGTTTGAATCAATCTCTACTCGCAGATACTCGGAATTGAGAAGGCGATTGTAAATACGTTTTATATAGAAGGAGTATCCGCTGCGATCCACCGCACCGTACACTTCATCGTGTTCGACTTCGCTGTAATCGGTAGGAACACGTCGATCAAAGACCTGTCGAAAACGCTGAGCATTGACAGTTTGGGAAAGCCGGAAGGTCTTCATATAAGTTCTCCTTTGCGGAATAATTTCCATTACGGGATGGCAAGTATTTGCCGTCCTTTATAAAAGTTTTTGAAGGATCCTAAGGGAACTTTTTTCAAAAAGTTCCCTTAGAGCGTCTCCCTTACATCCCCAAAAACGCAGGGAGCGGCAGCCAGCGCATACCGATGATGCCTGCCATAAAGAGGAGGAAAAGTCCCAGCGCTACGAAATCCCGTGGGGTATAGCGGAGCGAGGTCATACGGGTACGTCCGTCGCCGCCGTGGTAACAGCGGCACTCCATCGCGGTGGCCAGCTCGTCGGCACGGCGGATGGCCGAGACGAAGAGAGGAATGAAGATGGGAATCATCGCTTTGGCGCGGGAAAAGACCGAGCCGGTCTCGAAGTCGGCGCCTCTCGCTTTCTGTGCGGCGATGATTTTGTCGGTTTCTTCGATCAGCGTGGGGATAAAGCGCAGAGCGATGGTCATCATCATGGCAAACTCGTGGACGGGTACGTGGAGCTTCTTCAGAGGGGAGAGCATCTGCTCCAGACCGTCGGTGAGGGCGATGGGGGAGGTGGTGTAGGAAAGGAGCAGAGTACTGCCCACCAGCAGAGCGGTGACACGGAGCGCCATAGTGATGGCGTAGGTAATGCCGCCCGAATAGATGTCAATGAAGTAGAAATCCACCAACTGCGTGCCGGTTTTCACCCAAAACAGGTTCAGCACCGAGGTGAAAAGAATGATCCAGCGGATCGCCTTCAGCGAGCGAAGGACGGTTTTCAGGGGAATCCTGCCCAGCGGCACGAAAATGAATGATGCCAGCGCCATAATCGCCACGCTCACAAGGCTGTCGGCGAAGAACACCGTTACGATGAAGAGCAGCGCCAAAATCAGCTTCATCCGAGGATCTAATTTATGAAGAGGGGAATTTCCGGGGAAATATTGGCCTAACGTGATGTCTTTCAGCATACTTTCCCCTCCTTATGGTGCAATTGATCCTTCAGACGGCGAAGTGCCGCCTCTGCACCCTCTACGGTGTAGATATTGTCGGGCAGATCGTAGCCCCGACGGCGCAGCTCGTTCATCAGGTGAGTTACCTCGGGAACGTCCAGTCCGATGGAGCAAAGGAAATCTGCCTTGCGGAACACCTCGTCCCGACTGCCCGAGAGCACCAGGCGGCTCTCGCTCATTACCAGAATGTCCTCGGCGTAGCGAGCCATATCCTCCATGGAGTGAGAGACGATGATGATGGTCGCACCGGTCTGATCCCGATAGCGAAGCAGACCGCCGAAGATCTCTTCCCGACCCACGGGGTCAAGACCCGATGCAGGCTCGTCCAGAATGAGGATGGGCGGGCGCATTGCCATCACGCCTGCAATGGCCACACGCCGCTTTTGTCCGCCGGAGAGATCAAAAGGCGAGCGATCGAGGAGTTCTCGATCCAGCCCTACGAAATCGGCCGCTTCCAGAATCCGTCCTGCAATCTCCTTTTGAGAGAGTTTCTGATTCTTGGGTCCAAAAGCGATATCTTTGGCAACCGTCTCCTCGAACAGTTGGTATTCGGGGTACTGGAAGACCAGCCCCACCTTGAACCGAGCGGAGAAGAGGGTCTTTTTATCTTTGAAAATATTCTCGCCGTCCAGCAGAACCTCTCCCGATGTGGGGGATAAAAGACCGTTCATCATCTGCACGAGGGTGGATTTTCCACTGCCCGTGTGTCCGATGATGCCGGTGATGCTTCCCTCGCGGATGACGGCGGACACGTCGTCCACTGCCTGCCGACGGAAGGTGGTATCTCCGCTATAGACGTAGGATAGATTTTTGAGTTCTAATTTCATAATATCAACCAAATCTGCATGGTATCGACCCGTACGGGTTCAATCCTGCACTGAAATAGATGGTGAATTGGCATGGTTAAGATTTCAGCCACCGTTCGATGGCGTCCGCACCCTCCGCGGGGGTGAGGGGGATCTCGGTAAGCTCCAGCCGAGCGGAAAGCTCGGTTGCCTGCGGAACGGCAAGCCCCAGCGCAAAGAGCTCGTCCACCTTGGCGAACACCTCTCTCGGCGTGCCGTCCATCTTCACTCTGCCGTCATCGATGACTACCACCCGATCGGCACGGACAGCCTCATCCATATTGTGGGTGATGAGCAGGACGGTGATGCCCTTCTCACGGTTGAGTTTTTCAATGGTGGCCATCACCTCGGCTCTGCCTCGGGGATCCAGCATAGCGGTGGACTCGTCGAAGAGGATGCAACGGGGGAGCATAGCAATCACGCCGGCAATAGCGATGCGCTGTTTCTGTCCGCCCGAGAGCTTGTGAGGGGCGTGACGGGCGAAGGCGGTCATATCCACGGTAGCAAGGGCTTCGTCCACCCGTCTACGGATTTCCTCAGGGGAGATGCCCAGATTTTCGGGGCCGAAAGCGACGTCCTCCTCTACCACGGTAGCAACCAGCTGGTTGTCGGGATTCTGGAAGACCATTCCCACAGTTTTCCGCAGTTCGATGATCTCTTCGTCGGTGAGGTCGGGGTGTACCGCCTTGCCGTTGATGGTGATACTGCCGTCAGTAGCTTCCAGCACCAAGTTCAGAAGCTTGGCGAAAGTGGATTTGCCCGATCCGTTGCGCCCGAGAATGGCCACGAATTCACCCTCCCGAAAGGACAGATCCACTCCGTGGAGCACCGGCTGAGGCGCTTCCTCGTCGGTATAGGTGAAGGATAGAGATTTCGTTTCGATAAATGACATAGATTTTCCTTAGGGAAACTTTTTGAATGAAAAGCAGTAATCCAGCTTCGCTGAATTACATAGGAGTTTGCCTTTGGCAAACTCTTTCCCTAAAACCCTTCAAAAACTTTTTACAGCAAAATTGCTATGCAATTTTGCGGGAAAGGACACTCGAATATAAACTTCCCGGCCGACAAGTACTTGGCGGCTTTCCTAGAAGT
>JAFTMF010000199.1 GCA_017452565.1 Clostridia bacterium | reverse complement strand
TGTTCACGCACCGGACAAGTCAAGCGGACACAGAGTGCAGGATGTAGAAATCAGTTATAACTACATCGGTATTCTTCCCGCCAATTTACTCTATGACATTCAAAAGGGAAAAACGGCATGACGAATCATGCCGTTTACCCCAAACTTATTATACTGTCTTATTGGAACACACCCTCGGGCGTCTTTTTCTTACTTCGATGATGATCGGACGATTTCCAAGAACAATGCGTTCAGCTCATCCCAGCCTTGTGCACCGCTTGGGGGAAGGGCGTCAATGGCGGCTTCCATTTCCTCCATTGTCCGCTCCAGATACTCGTTGACACGATCTATTTTCTTACCTTCGGTGATTTCGGGGGTGTTCATCTTGATATCCAGCAGCTTTTGTACGTCGGGCTTGATGGCCTCGTCCAAATACTCCTCCATCAAGACGGAAAACTCCATCGGAGGAGGCGTGCCCTTTGCGAGAATCCATTTGCAGGCCAAAAGGGGTCTGAGCACGTAAAAATATTTCTTCAGGCGAACCACGTCGCCTTTGAGATACTCCCGATAGTTGCTCTTGGCGGTGCTGAGATAGTGATACAATCCCGATTTGGCAACAAAATACCGATTGATGATCTCGGCGATTTTCTGCCACTCTTCGGTGGTCTTGTAGACGATGGGAGAGGAGTTCCATTCAAAGAGCGTGGGATTGGATTTGTGCAATAGGGTGAGTGCCTTCTGTAAATCCCAGCCGTTGATGTCCAGCGTATCGTCCAGCTGCCACTGGATGACGTCTCTCGTCTGATCGAGACGGAGATAGTGCTCCATAGGGCGGACGTAGATAAATCGCACGTCGTAATCGCTGTCGGGAGAGGCAAAGCCCCAAGCGCGGCTACCCGATTCGATGCAGTGCAGGATTTTGACCTTTTGCCGCTGTTCAATCTCTTGCAGTTCTTTCAGAATGACGCTATGCATTCCCTCGGTGGCGGCAGTTTGGGTTTGCCGGAGTTTTCTTGCCTCCAGCGCTTTTTTGAAAAGCTCGGCATCGGTCAATGGGATCATCTCCGTTTCGGTAGGATTTAGATGCATTTATTATAGCACTTTGAGGCCGATTTTGCAATGATTTTGGTGCTTTTGGAATTTAATTTTATTCCGTTACGGTTTCCAATACCGCAATCTGATAGGGCTTTAATTGGATGCAGCCGTCATAAACCCGATCGGTGAGCAGATCCTTTCGCAGACCGTCGAAGCGGTATTCGCAATCCTTGCCTCCGATGGCAGCGGCGATCTCGAAGGCGCGTCCGTCTCCCTCGCGGCGGGTGATCATAGCGCCGTCGGTGACGGTGTGCAGGACTGCGCCTGCATAATCGGCGGCCTTTCTTGCAATCCGCAGGAATTCGCCCTCCTCGGGGAAGGTGCCCAGCAGGATGATCTTGCCCTTTCCTCTCGTGCAGCAAAGAGCAGGGTGCTTGCCGATGAGGGCGGTGTGTCCCGTGGTAACGGTCAACAGCTTTTCAAACTCGCCGCCCTCGAACAGCTCGTAGCTGCGGCTGCCCCGCACTTCTTCGCCCAGCTCGTTGGTGAGACGTAGTTGTCCCTGATCGTCGGGGAGGATGTAGGAGAGGCGAACGCCGCAAAGCTCTTCCAGGAAGCCGTAGGGGGAGGTCTTGTATTTGGTGCCGATGGCGGTGCGGATATCGGACAGAGGTCCTACCACCCAAGTGCCGCCGTTTTCCACCCACCGGGTGATGCGGCTGCGGAAATCAGCCTCCTCCAGCGTGTACGCCGTGGGGGAGAAGATCAGCTTGTACCGATCCATATCTTCTGCAGGGTCGATGACGTCAGCGTGGATGCCCGCCTTCAGCAGCTTGGTATAGAACTCCTGAATGATGGCGCCGTTATCGCCTACGGCATCGTTGATGGATTGGCTCTTGCGGATCCACCAGTTGAGGCTGGAGAAATGGATTGCCGTATCGCTGACGGGCGGTGCGGAGAGGAGCAGATCCTCCAATTTGTTAAAATCTGCGGCGGCATGGCGAATCTCGGAATTGGCGTAGGTGTATCGGCCGGAGGTGTCCAGCACGGCACCGTGCATCAGCTCGTGACCTGCCCAATGGGTGCGCCACAGCCAATAGAGGTTAGCGCCTCCGCCCAGCATAATGGGCAGCCAAGTGTTCATATAGATGAATCCTTCGGGCTGCAGAGGATGTCCCTGTGCGGTGGAACCGTTCCAGCAGGGCTGGGTTTCGGTATTCCAGAAGGGGATTTTGGTGAAATGCTTCATATAATCCATCCACCGAGCGGCATCCAGCAGATTGTGTCCCACGTTGTAGTGGTTGAACTGCGCCACGTCCATAGGATCGTTGAGTCGGCGGTAGTCAATGCCGTTTACAGGCATCGTATCGGTGCCGATGGGAGCGTTGGTGTACTTCTTGAGGATGGCAGACTGCATATGCACGAATCGAACGTGATTCTCGGACTGGGACAGATACCATTCCATAGTGATGTGGGGATTGTGCCAAGTATTAAAGGGAACGGGGATGTCCTCGATGGCATCGTAGGCTTGGCTGAAGAGATTCAGATTCCACGCGCGGTTGATCTCCTCCACGCTGCCGTATTTCTCGGCAAGATGAGCGTGGAAGGCATCTTGGCAATATTGACAAGTACAGCCCGGCTCCCAAGGATAGATCTCGTTGTCGATCTGCCAGCCGATGATGGCGGGATCGTCTCCGAATTCCCGGGCCAGCTTCTCCACGATGATGGCAGAGTAGCGCAAATACTCGGGATGGCAGGAGCAGCAATGACGGCGGCCGCCGTGGGAGGTGCGCACACCGGAAGGGGAGAGGGTTGCCATATCGGGATACTTCCGATAGAGCCAATTGGGCGGAGTAGCGGTAGGCGTGCCCATAATCACCGAGATGCCTGCATCCCGCATCTTGTCCACTACCCGATGGAGCCAAGCGAAATCGAATTCGCCCTCCCGAGGCTCGTCCTTTTTCCAAGCAAATTCGCCGATGCGCACGACGTTAAAGCCGCATTCCTTCATTTTGACGATATCTTCGTCAATACAGCTCTCATCCCAGTCCTCGGGATAATAGTTTGCGCCCAAATAGATTTTTTTCATAATAGGTTCTCCTTACATTCTGTTCGGAAAGATATACTTGATTATAGCATATTTGTACCTAATTTACAAGAGAAGATGGGAAGGGAGCAATATTTTTTAGTAAAACAGCAATAAATGTGTTCCAATCTTTTGCCGAATGCGCTATAATAAAGATATACTCATAGTTTTGGAGGTACAAATGGATACCCGACTTTCCGACGTTCTTCGTCACAACGAGAGCAATTACCTGCTTCCCTTTTATTGGCAGCACGGCGATCATTACGAGCACATTCCCGAGCAAGTGAAGCGGATTTACGATAGCGGATGCCGCGCACTGTGCGTAGAATCCCGTCCGCACCCCGATTTTGTGGGGGAAACCTGGTGGCGGGATATGGATCTGATTTTAGAGGAAGCCCGCAAGCTGGGAATGCAGGTCTGGCTTCTGGACGATGATAAATTCCCCACGGGTCACGCCGCAGGCTTGATTGCGAAAAAGTATCCCCATCTCCGTCAATGGGAGCTGATTGAACGGCACATCGACGTGGTAGGACCTGCCGCAGATACGTCCATCCTCTACGATGGCGAAAACGAGGAGAATATTCTGCTGGGCGCTTACGCCTACCCCAGAAACGCCGATTTCTATGAAACCTGCGCCTACGATGGCATTGACGTTTCCTCCTACATCCACGACGGCTACCTCACTTGGGACATTCCCGAGGGTGTGTGGCGAATCTTCTTCTACTATAAATCCCGCACCGGCGGCAGACGGGAATACATTGATATGATCAATCCCGACTCGGTGCACGTTCTGATCGAGGCGGTGTACGAAAGCCATTGGGAGCACTACAAAGACTATTTCGGAACTACCTTTATGGGCTTCTTCTCGGACGAGCCCTGTTTTGGTAACGAGATTTACAAGCAACAACGCTTCGATTTCGGCTTCTATGAGTCGAGAATCGGCAAGCACGCATTGGCGCTTCCTTGGAACGAGACGGTGCTGGCGATGATGCGGGAGAAACTGGGATTTGATCCCATCCCCCACTTCAATCTGCTGTGGTACGAGGACGATCAAAACGGCGATCTGCAGGCGGAGATCCGCTTCGCCTATATGGACGCCATCACCAAGCTGTACAGCGAGTGCTTCACCAAGCAGCTGGCAGATTGGTGCCACGCTCACGGCGTGCGGTATATCGGCCATATTATCGAGGATATGAACTGCCATCTGCGCTACGGTGTAGGGCATTACTTCCGCGCACTGCAATGGCAGGATATGAGCGGCATTGACATCGTTCTGCATCAGGTGATGCCGGGAATGGATCACTATATCCATACCAGCACCTGCGCTACCAATACTTCGGGCGGTCACTTCTTCCACTACATTCTGGCGAAGATGGGTGCATCGCTGGCTCACCTTACCCCCGCTATGCAGGGAAGGGCGATGTGCGAGGTCTTCGGCGCTTACGGCTGGGGCGAGGACACCCCAATGATGAAGTATCTGATGGATCACCTGTTGGTACGGGGCATCAATCACTTCGTTCCCCACGCCTTTACTACTAAATTCCCCGATCACGATTGCCCGCCGCATTTCGGAGCCGAGGGCGTTGATCCCAGCTTCGAGGGATTCTCGGCATTGATGGCATACACTAACCGTGCGGCGCACCTTCTCTTGGGTGCTACCCACAAGGCCAACGCCGCTATCTTCTATCATATGGAAGGGGAGTGGGCCAGCCGTTATGGCAATGCGATGACCATGGAGCCTATCGCCACGAGACTTTACGATGCCCACATCGACTACGATATCGTTTCGTCGGATCTCATCGAAACCGGACGGGTGATTGACCACCGTCTGGCGATTGCCGAGGAACAATTCGACTGCCTCATCGTTCCCTATGCCGATCATCTGCCTGTAGTTCTGCAGAATCTGCTGGAAAGATTGCAGGAGGAGGGTTTGCCCGTATGGTTTGCAGACGCTCTGCCCGAGAATCTGCCCTTTGCAGGCACAGCAGTACCGCTGGACGAGCTGGTTCCCCTGATGCGTGCAAAAGGAATGACCGACGTGCAGGTGGAGGAGGGCTATCCCTTCCTGCGGATCTATCACGCCGTCCGGGATGGCAAGGACATCTTTATGTTCGCCAACGAGGACTACGCCAAGACGGTGGATACCACCGTCCTGCTCCCCTGCAGTGGCGATTATGCAAGACTGGATCTGCTGTCCGATATTCAGGTCAGCGGTCACACCTCTGACGGCAGCTTCCGTCTGGAGCTGCTACCCAATCAGTCGCAGATCGTGATCTTCGGCGATCGGGCAGGTCTTCCGGATGAGCTGACCTTCACAAAGCGCCTTCCCATCGAACCCGCCTTCGAGCTGGCGCTGGCCGATTATGACAATCTGGGTGAGTTTATCCCCTGCGGGAAGTTCGAGCACTTCTTCAATATCAATGCGCCCTCCTGCCGTCCCCATTTCTCGGGTAAGATGCGCTACAACTTCCGCTTTGATGCGGTGAAGAAGGGACGTCGGGTATTCTTAGATCTGGGCAGAGTAGGGCAGAACGCGACCCTCGTGCTCAACGGCGTGGATTGCGGCATCC
>JAFTMF010000198.1 GCA_017452565.1 Clostridia bacterium | reverse complement strand
TCGTAGACAATTTGCGCCGGTAAAACCGTGTGTTTTGCACGGCGGGAGCAAGCCCCCGCCCTACGTGTTGAATTCACCTCAAATATTCTTCTGCTTCCACTGACCATCCTCGAACCAGTGATAGTTCTCGGACAGCTCGTCTTGCTCGAACACCTCGTACATTTCGGCAAATCCGTCTGCCAGCGTGTACTGCTCCAGCTCGTCCTTGGAAATCCAGAACACCTCGCCCTCGTCGGAGGCCTTCAGCTCTCCCGAGAAAGTCTCGGTCTTGTAGAAAAAGACGATATAGCGATACTCGCCGCCCCTTTGCGTCCATTGCTTGACACCGCACAGCCGCAGATTGGAGACGGTCAGCCCCGTTTCTTCCCGCACCTCGCGGATGGTGGACTCCACGAAGGATTCTCCCGGCTCTACGTGACCGCCGGGAAAGGTGATCCCCGGCCAGTTGGGGTCTTTCCGATCCTGCACAAGGATGCGCTCGCCGTCCACGATCATACACATATTGGTGAGAATACAGGTTTCTTTCTTTGCCATAGGATGCTCCTTAATGTGAAATGGTATGAGTCTATTGTAACACAAAAAACGCCCTTTGTCAATCTTGGCAAAGGACGGAGTGTATGCTATAATCACTCTCGGAGTATCACTCCCGGGAGCACACCTACACGGTGGCGATAAATGGTGCAAGCGCACCATTGGCTTCTTCTCTGCGTGAAAACGCCGATGGAGGAACATCTTTTTGTCTCCTCCCGGCGTTGCAAACGCCAACGGAGGAGGTGATGACTATGTACATAACATTCGAACAGCTCATCCTGTTTTCTACGTTTGTCTTAGCCCTGATCGACTTTGTCGTTTCAGTGATTCATCAAAACAAAAAGAAATAACCGCCCTGTCTACCAAACTTAGCGGTTATTTCTGCTAACAATTGGGAAGCAAACCGTCGCCGGTGCGCTCCTTGTAACTATATTATACACTATCTCTCGCTCCTTGTCAAGAGGGCGGGGGATTTTTTTATGCAAACTGCACCTTCTCCCGAAGAAGCCGCTCTGCATCCTCGTTGTAGGCGAGTAGAAACAGCTCCTCCCATCCGCTCAGCTCTACAAAAGAATCGTCCTCCCAAAGAGGTGGCGTTTCTGCCAGCCATAGGCAGAGATAGCGCCCTTGGTCGCGGTAGGCAGGGGAGCTATGCTGCTTGCCGGCAAACCGCAGTGGGATGACGTCGGCATACAGCACGTCTTGGTAGGAAACGGTGCGGATTACCTCCCCTCGGTGATTACGCAGGAGGAGGGTGTCCTCATAAAACTCCACCACGTTGCTCTTTTGCAGTACCATCCGCTGCCAATTTATCAGCAGAAGTAGAATGATACCAAACAATCCAGCCAAGAAGAAGAGCATCGACTCAAAAAATCCGCCGATGAACAATGCCACCGTAATCCCGCCATAGAGATAAAACAGGGGGCGCAGGTATTTGCGGAGAATCGGACGGGTGAAGTGCATAGGAGATTGATTGCAGGTCAGAAGAAGATGATTCATCATAGCCTCCATCCTCACCGTCGCATTTCCGCATAAGGGAAAGTGCACTGATGGACGGCAGGATGATCCAGAACTTGGAGGAATCCTCCGCCGTGACGGCGGTAGAACCACAGTTTTCGCTTGTCGCGGAGGGTAAAAACGTAAAAGTCCCACGTTCCCACGATGCGGATCACCTGCGACTGGTCTACAGTCAGCGGTTCTTTTTTGTATCGGCGAAATTGGATGCTGCCATCCATTGCCGGAATGATATCCACAACCCATCCCCGTGTCCACCGATCGTTCAGCAGGAGGATCCCTACCAGCGGAGCGGCGAACAGAAGAACTGCAGGTACGATCATCCATTGTCCCTTTGCCAAGGAAGCGAAGAGGACGCAGGCCAAGCCAAAGAAGAAGCAGGAAAAGGCGAACGGCGGGAGAGTGCGCCGTATGAGAATGCTTCTGCGGGTGATTTTCTCGATATCAGACATAGTGCGCTCCTGAAAAAGTCGATCAGATGGATTTTGCTTTCTTGCTGTTGACCACCTTGGGAAGGTCCTCGCGGTCAATCCATTCTTCGGAATAGCCGCATCGACAGCAGATGTAGCGGTTGACGTTGATTGACGAGAAAATGGTTGCACCGACCGGGATATTATTTCCGGCGCCGTAAGAACCGGTGTAGCCGTCGATCCGCACGATGGAAGTGCAATCACATTTGGGGCAGGTTTTGGTGTTTTTCATTATTTGACTCCAATCTTTCAGTTTTGCGTCGATGAAAGCGATGACCGCTTGATTTCGATCCGCATAATGTAGCTCATAGGATATTCGCCTCCGATGTCTACGTTGGTATACCAGAGACGGACGTACGATCCTTCCTTTAATATGCCGCCGTCTTTTTGGCAGGTGCTGTAATAGTATTCGCTGTTGTCGGCACCGTAAGAAAAGAGGATGCCGTTTACCTTGAAGTGCTCGCTATCGTGTAAATCGTCGGGCATGGGATGAAAATCGGTGACGTAGCCCTCCACGTAGTCGCACTCTCCATTTTTGTAGCGATTATATAGCGAATGCCCGTCGATCACACCGTTTCCGCCTTCGTAAGCGATGATGACGGTGGCATAGGAGAACACGATGGCGAAGAGCAGGGGGATAATCAGCAGTTTTTCTTTGCGGAATATACCAAAGCCGTCCTTTTTAACGGCTTGCAGAATGGCTCTGATGAATCCGATGGCGATCAAGCCTACCACAATGGCAATCACGTACATCCATGAAAACCACTCGGCGTATTCCTTGGCTTCGAATGCGAGAATATATTCGTTCATAATCGGGCACTCCTCTATTTTCCTTGGCTGTTTCCTTGGTGGGGGATGATGCCTTAAATGGTATTATTTTTTCCACTTGTTAATCAAAAACCCCGTGAACAATAATCCCGGAATGATTATAAATTGGCTGTAGAATATGGTATTGAACAGTGCGTCGGGAATGAATGATCTATCCCAAAGTAACTCATATATTAGACCGAAAGCTCCGCCTATGATAACCAGTACCAAAAAGATATAAAAACATCCGTATGCGATTTTAAGTTTCATTTTCGAAAACCTCCTGCAGGGCAAGTGCGTTGCATAATCGTTTTGTAAACAGAACGCGGGGAGAATGGGCACGCCCATTCTCCCCGCTTTTATAAAGTTCTTGGAGGTGCAGGGTAGAGCCCTGCACGTTACTCAGCCTTGAACAGCTCGGATGCGGTGGTAGTCAGGCCTGCCAGACCCTGGAGATTGCTGGGGATAATGATCTTGGTCGCCTGACCGTTGGCAACCTTTTCCATTGCCTCCAGAGATTTGATCGTCAGCACCTGCTGGGTGGGAGCGGAATCGTTGATCATTCGGATACCCTCGGCGGTAGCGGTCTGAACCTTCAGGATTGCTTCAGCTTCACCTTCTGCAGCTGCGATCTTGGCCTGCTTTTCAGCCTCGGCAGCCAGAATCTTTGCTTGTTTGTCGGCTTCTGCGGCAAGAATCTTGGATTCCTTCTGACCTTCGGCAATCAGGATGGCGGACTTCTTTTCGCCCTCTGCCTTGAGAATTGCCTCACGGCGTTCGCGCTCTGCCTTCATCTGCTTTTCCATAGCGTCCTGGATTTCACGAGGAGGCATAATGTTCTTGAGTTCCACACGGGTAACCTTGATACCCCAAGGGTCGGTAGCTTCGTCCAGAATGGAGCGCATCTTTACGTTGACTACGTCACGGGAGGTGAGGGTAGCGTCCAGTTCCAACTCACCGATCAGGTTACGCAGGGTGGTAGCGGTGAGGTTTTCAATGGCTGCCATAGGGTTTGCGTGGCCGTAAGCGTAGAGCTTGCAGTCGGTGATCTGATAGAAGACAACGGTGTCGATCTGCATCTTTACGTTATCCTTGGTGATAACGGGCTGGGGAGGGAAGTCGGCAACCTGTTCCATCAGCACTACGTTTTTCGCAATGCGCTGGAAGAAGGGAACCTTCCAGTGCATACCGGTGCCCCAAGTGGTCTGATAGCGGCCCAGCCACTCGATAACGGTAGCGTTACCCTGAGGAACGATCTTCACGTTGGCGATTGCAACGACGAGCAGGATTGCAACAATTGCAACGATTGCAATCACGGCGGGGTTCATGCCGGAGTCGGCAAGAATCATAGGGATGAATTTCATAAATTGTCCTTTCTCGGGAGTATCCCGAAGTCAAAATATTCTGAGGGAGACTCCCTCAATGAACAAAGGTTGTGCGCCCGAACTGTCGGGCAAATTGAGAAGGAGGGGCGTGGTTATCTTCTCTCAACGATGACTTTCACGCCTTCAATGCGAAGGATGGTAACCATCTCGCCAACGGGGATGACCGAGCCGTCAGCGGAGCGGGCAGTCCAGCGCTTGCCGTCTACCTTCACCTCGCCGGTGGGGGCGTCGTCATTGATCTCTTCGGTGACCTTGCCTTCCATACCGATGATACGGTCGGAATTGGTAGGGATGTGGGGCATCTTCTTGATCCGCTTTCTCACGAACAGCAAACCGAAGAGCAGCATCACCAGAGAGAGCAGCGCGAAGACCAGTACCTGAATCTGCCAAGAGACGTTGCACAGGGCAAGAATCAGACTCACCACAGCACCGGGAACGAACCAGATGGCGGTAAGAGCGGCGGTTTGTGCTTCTAAAATCACAGCAAGCACAATTGCGACGATCCAAACTACGTACATTATCATTTGACCTCCTTTCGTTTGGGTCGGAGTAGTATCGGAGCCGGAGCGGATAGAGCGGATCTGATTGA
This sequence comes from Clostridia bacterium, assembly GCA_017452565.1. GTDB lineage: Bacteria > Bacillota > Clostridia > Oscillospirales > CAG-272 > CAKSQF01. The sequence goes on along the minus strand of JAFTMF010000198.1, from coordinate 2,584 downwards.
TCTGCGCCACGCCGTCCTTTTCCAGAACTTCAAAAATTTGGGGAAGGGTGTCACCCTCGCGGTAAAAGTCCCGTCGCAGGGTGCCGTTGTTCTGACGGAGCTTATAGGAAACTTCGCAGTAGGAGACGGTGTAGCCCTTGTACTCGCCCTTGGCGTCTCCATCGGTGAGTACCTCGGAGCGGACCACCTCTACCCGCATATCGTAAACCTTTTGGGGCGCGAAGTTGAATTTTCCCTTTTTCTCCAGATATTCGTCGGTGAACAGCTTGTTGCAAGCCTCGGTGTCGCCTGCCATCAGCGTTTCCATATAGTCTTGGAAGAGATTGCACACAGGGCCGTATCCGTGAGCGGTGTCGGCGGTTACCGAGAAGGCTTCGCCGTCTCGTGCAAAGGTGAGCAGGCGATTGTACTTGAGATAGATCTCATCCTGCATCACGTCCTCGTCGTAATCGGGAGTGTGGAAGTTTTCTGCAGGATAGGTCACTACCGGCTGGGTTTCCTCGGGGATTTCCTCGATGGCGGCATCGGCCAGCCGATCAAAGGGAATCAGGTTCAAGAGAAGCAGAATGCCCAGCGCAATGACCAGCGACAAGAGGATCTTTTTGGCTTTTCGCTTGCCGTCCGCTTTGGAGGCGGGGGCTTCGTCGCTTCCCTCGGCGGCAGGGGGCGCATTCGGCGGCGTCGGAACAGCCGCGGGAGCAGGATCGCCGTCCGAAACGGCGCTATGGACGTTCTCGGCAGTGGGAGGAGTGGGAGCCGCTGCAGGCTCAGCAGGGGCTGCCTCGGGAGAGGGTGTGCGGCGCTCCTCGGAAGGATTGGGTCGGTTCATGGTGGACCTCCTTGGGTACAATAGGATTGATTCTGTCTCTATTGTACCACATTGCGAGAGAGATTGCAAGGGAATTTTGCGGTTGCTCGATACATTCTTGGAAAATCGCCTTGTGTTGATCTCATTATAGCACACAATCAGATGATTGTCAATAGGGTTTTCAAGAATTTTATAAAAAATTCAAAAAAAGTTGACAAACACGAAGTTGACAAAGCTATCAGAATGCAGTATAATAAAATAAAAGAACGAAAAATCAATTTTCGGCGGCCAAACGGGGATGTGAGGGGATGGTTTTCCCTTTCCGTGGGCGGCGCCATATTGGAGGCACTATGGATATGACTATACTGTATATTGTAGTGGGAATTTGCATTCCCGTTGCGCTGCTTCTTTGTGTGATACTCTTGATGGAGCTGCGCCGAATGATGGCAGTTACCAAGCTGTATGCAGGCGAGGGACGGGATCTCCGCTTCGTCTGCGCCCTTTTGCGCCACTATCTCCCCGGAGGCAAATGGCGGATTCTGCGCCATCCCTGCATCCTTGCAGACGATCGGGAGTATCCCCCCCGTGCGGATTTGCTGATCATTGGCGGCGGCGGTTTGCTGGTGCTGACGGTAGACGATCGGCAGGGACACTTTGTGACTCCTCCCACCGGCGATTGGACGCTGTGGCAGGGCAAGGGCTATAAGAAAGTGCCTAACCGTTTTAACGAAGGCAGAAAATACACTTCCGTGCTGAACAATCTGCTGGTGCGCGCAGGACTTTCCTGCCCCGTGGTGAATCTGGTCATCCTCTCGGATGACGAAGCGACGGTAGACGATCTCTACGCCGAGAACGTGCTCACCTGCGATCAGCTGATTCCTTATCTGAAGCGCTTCTGCAAGGGCAGAATGCTTTCCACCGCCCGTCAGAAGAAGCTGCGGGAGGTGCTGGCCTCTCATCACGTCCGTTGCCGCAAGGCGCTGGAGCAGGTAGTGCGTGCCGCACGCCAGCAGCGTATGGAGGAAGAGGCAGATAACGCTTCCGCCGATGCCGACATCTTCGGCCGTCGGGAGGATGCACCTGCAGAGGTCGGCAATGCGGGCGCAGCTCCCGAAGCTGCTGCCGATCCCACCGTGCAGGCAGAGGAGCAGAATAGAGCTCCCGAAACAGACGGCGATCTCCAATGAGTCGGCTCTCCCGCCTCTGGCGGATGTTTTACACGATGCTGTACATCAGCGCCTTCACCTTCGGAGGTGGATTCGTCATCGTGTCGCTGATGAAGAAGAAGTACGTGGACGAATTCGGCTGGCTCACCGAAGAAGAGATGCTGGATCTCACCGCTCTGGCCCAGTCCTCCCCGGGAGCGATTGCCGTGAATGCCGCCATCCTCACCGGCTACCGCTTGGAGGGAATCCTTGGCGTGATCGCATCGGTGCTGGGAACGGTGATTCCTCCCGTGACCACGCTTTCGATCATCTCGCTGTGCTACGGCATTTTTCGGGACAGCCCCTTGGTACAGGCGGTGCTGAAGGGAATGCAGGCAGGCGTTGCCGCCGTGATCTGCGACGTGGTGCTGGATCTGTCGGGGAAGGTGGTCAAGACCAAGAGCGTCCTTTCCATCTTGCTGATGATCGCCGCCTTCGTGTTGGTGTACTTCTTTGATCTGAGCGTCATCCTTGTGATCCTCGCAGCCGCCATCCTCGGCGTTGTGATCGGATTTGTCAGGAAGAAATAACTTTTTGCAGGGTCTCCTCCCCTGCACCCCGCATAGTAACC
>JAFTMF010000197.1 GCA_017452565.1 Clostridia bacterium | reverse complement strand
CCCCCGCCGACACCGAGGGCGAAGTGATTCGCCGAGAGCAGACAGCAGCGTTGGCGAAATCGCTGAACCGCTTTTTGCACACGCTCCCCACAAGGGATCGGGACATCTACCTCGGGCGCTACTACTTCCTCTACTCTGCAAAAGAGATTGCACAGCGGTTGGGGATGAGGGAGAACTACGTCCGCAACGTTCTCTCCCGTACACGGGAGAAGCTCCGCACCCATCTGCGAAAGGAGGAGTTTGATCTATGACCGAGAAAGATTTGCTCTCTGCCCTCTCCGATGTGGACGAGGGGTATGTCGAACACGCCGCCACAGCATTGGAGGGGCGTGGGGGAGGGCGAAGACGCCGCATCCTGCAAACGGTAATCGCTCTTGCCGCCGCTCTGTGCCTGCTGATTGCGGGAACGGTGGGAGTGGCACTCTCTGTGCGAGAGCCTGACGGGACGGCAACCGAATCCTCCTCTTTCCCTCTCCCCTTGCTGACTACTCCCCATCATTCGGGCGAGCTTTCCGGCAAGCAGTACGTCTCTCTGCTGGAGGGAAGCAGTCTATCTACCGACGAAGCAGAATATCCGGATCCTGTTATAGCCTATCGGGAAGCCTACGTCATCACCGCACGGGTAATCGAAGTGCTCCCCGACGTGTATAGCCGCACTCCCTATGCCGCACCTGATAAAATACTACGGTTGCAGGTGTTGGACGTCCTCAACGGCGCCAATATGCCCGAAGAAATCTATTTTCTGTTCCCTGCAGAATATATGATAGATTTTTCCCCGTATTCCGAAATCGTATTTGCTATGCAACAGTTGGGCATCGAAAACTTCCTGCTCTACAATCAGACCGACCGATGTGTGGAGTCCTTCAGCTTACTGTTTGACTTTTGGACGCACCCTATCCACACCCCCAACGGCGCTATGATTCCCTTCACCGACGGCACACCCGATCTGCGGCTTTGGGAAAACGAAAATTGGCGTTACGGAGCCGAAAATGCGCTGGAGGTTCTGAAAACGTACACCGGCAAAACCGACTGCACGCCGGAGGAGTTCAAAGCCGGCATCCGAGCACAAACTCGTTATCCCGACTGCCCTGTCCGCACCCAAGCCTCTTTTGATTTTGATGCTGCCCGGACTGTGTTTGCATATGTAGAACCGTATATCAACGGCACTTTTATGCAAGAAGAAAGCGACCCCGGAGATCCGCCGTTAATCTCCTATATCCGTCTCATCAACGGTTTTCGCACAGAGGAGCGGATCGTGATGAACGGCGAGAAGCAAACGGTCACCGATTCCGGCGTGCGGTATACCGCAGAGGATCTCCAAAGCGTCCCCGATATCGGTGCTCTCATCGAGATTTTGGAGCAGAAAAACCTCACTCCCCCCCATCTGGATACCGATGGATTGGAAATGCGAGGGGGACAGATCACCGGCTGGTATCGCAAGGTCAACGGCAAAGTCTACGGCATCGTCAAAGCCGAGTGGCTGTTCTTTGAGCCCCGTCAGCGGCAGTATTACCGAGACGATCTGTATTTTCTCGCCACCCCCGACGGTACTTACCGCAAGGTGAGCCGCGAGGAGCTCCGCTCGGTTATTGGTGAGGACCATTATATTGACACTTATCCCCACGGTTCTCGTGTGGAGGTTTACGAATGAATCCGAAGCTAAGCCCATCGCAATCAAATAGGATCAATTAAGAAAGAACAGAATTGAAGAAAGGAGCTTCTATGGACGACCACGCCATCATAGCCCTATACAACGCTCGTGACGAGCAGGCGATTGCCGAGACTGCCCACAAATACGGCGCACACTGTCTTGCCATTGCCGAGAATATCCTTGCCAGTATCCGCGACTCCGAGGAGTGCGTCAACGATACGTGGCTGCAGACTTGGAACTCCATCCCCCCTGCCAATCCTCACAGCTTGCGGGCGTGGCTCTCCCGCGTCACCCGCAATCTGGCGCTGAACCGCCTCGCCGCCCGATCGGCAGACAAGCGGGCGGGGGAGCACTACACCACCGCATTGGAGGAGCTGTCCGAGTGCATCGCCGCCCCCACCGACACAGAGGGCGAGGTGCTCCGCCGAGAGGAGGCAAAGGCGCTTGCAAAATCGCTGAACCGCTTTTTGCAAACGCTCCCCACAAGGGATCGGGATATCTTCCTCGGGCGCTACTACTTCCTCTACTCTGCAAAAGAGATTGCACAGCGGTTGGGGATGAAGGAAAACTACGTCCGCAACGTTCTCTCCCGTACACGGGAGAAGCTCCGCGGCCATCTTCGAAAGGAGGAGTTTGATCTATGACCGAGAAAGATTTGCTCTCTGCCCTCTCCGACGTGGACGAGGGGTATATCGAACACGCCGCCACGGCGCTGGAGGGGCGTGGGAGAGGTAAAAGACGCCTTGGACGATGGCAAGCGGTGGCACTGATCGCCGCTTGCGTGGCGCTGATTGTCGCTGCGATTGTGCCTATTGCCAAGTTTGCGATGCCGACCGTTAAATTCCCGCTGCCATTCATTCAACCGAAGATCCACTTCTCTGCCGAGGAAATCGCAGGTGTATTCAATAGTGAGCCAACGGATGGCCCCACTAAGCAGTACGGCACCACCTATGCCCCCGATATCACCTCTCTGGGACTTTCTCCCGTCACGGAACAAGAATACTATCCTATCTATCAAACCAATATCAATCAAAAACGCATCCACAGAAAAGAATTCACCGACTTTATTCAGCAATCTCTGGAGCCCTTAGCCGAAGCCGTGAATCTTTCCATGCCCAAATATCAAATCCGTGTACAGGAAAATTACGGTCCCAATAATACACACATTTATAGTCTCAGTACGAGTGGTACTTATAACTATTATTTCGGCGGATCCCAAACTGTACAGCAACAAAGAATCCGCATTCGCTGCTCCAGTCGCGCTACCGAAGGACTTTATTTGAACGGGGAGCAGATAGTTGTGGACCAAACCCAAAGCGATGACGAGATTATCGCTTCTCTGTCAAGTATTCGTGAAAAGTTCTGCACAATTTTCGGAGAATCCTTTTCGGATACCAAAATCGTTCGTTACTACGATGAATACAGCGAATACGGCGTGTCCAGTTTACAAGTCTTTTTTTACAACGAAGCAGACCATCCGATGAATAGTATTCTCACTACGCCCGTGTCCAACTACGTTTCTCTGGATTTTGATAACCATCCCAATTATGCAGATGATATCGTCAGCAAGGATAAACTGATCAAAGTAGAGATCGAATACGTCCAAATGCGCACGAATGACTATGCACAGATTGGAGTAGCCAAGTCCATCTCCCTGCAGCAGGCAGAAGAGCTTCTTGCGAAGGGCTATTGCTTTATGAGTCACGCCTGCCCTCTCTGCGCAGAACAGCAAGATGCCATTGAGTTTTCCGAATACGATTTCGTAACCATTCGTTATCTATTTGAAGGGTCTGCTATGAATAGGAACTCTGCGAGATTTATTCCCTTCTACGTCTTCTACAAGAATATAGGCGTAGCGGAAAACGGCAATCAGATTTACGCATTCACCTACGTTCCTGCCGTGGAAGTATCGGGGATAGAGGAGTATTTCCAAAATCAAATCCAGTATCATCCCCAATAAATCCTGCCCAAACAGCTAAGCCCCGCAAGTGTCTTGCGGGGCTTTTGCTATGATTGGGCTATTTCCTCAGCCCTTTCGGGTAATGATTCTTCGCAACTCCTCCGCTTGCCTTGATGCCGCCGATAGAGGCACCGCAGACACTCACCACACCCCAGCCCGTGAAGTCGGCAGGGATGGTATCGCCGTGGAGATAGACGGCAAGATTGCGATCATCGGGGGCAAGGTCAATGCGATTTCGGAACAGATCGCCATAGGCAGAGAAGAACTGATGATGAGGCACCAGCCGTCCCTTGGTGACACTGCCCACGTTCACGCCTGCAGCGTACACGCCCTTCCCCGGCACGGGCAGATCGGGATGGACGAAGACCATACCATTTCGACTCCGCAGCTTCGGGAGCAGCGATTTTACCGCATCGGGGACAAGCGCTTCTTTGAGGAACGCTTCCACCGCACTCCGCTCTTCCTTAGATAGAGGAGAAGATGCGTCCTTGCAGAGGGCAGGCTCACCGCCCTCTCTGCGCTCCATCACCGCCACGAACTGCCCTTCTCCGTCGAACACGTGGGGATAGAATCGGCGGCAGAGCTTGGCCTGCTCATCGCTCAGCACAAAGGGAGCGGGCGCAAAGCCGTCCTCTTCGGGAAGCTCTCCTGCAATGCCGTCTGCTGACACCGCCGTCACCACCTCGCTTGGAGCGATCAGCGAGTACTCCTCGTTTTCTGCTAAAAACCGTGCTACCTGCCACTCGTTTTCCTCGGGGGCAAAGGTGCAGGTGGAGTAGATCAGCCTACCGCCCGATTTCACCATCTTGGCGGCAGATTGGAGAATCCCGTACTGCCGATCGGCGCAGAAGGCGGGAGAAGTCTCGCTCCACTCGTCCACCGCATCGGGATTTTTGCGGAACATTCCCTCTCCCGAGCAGGGAGCATCCACCACCACCAGATCGAAGCAAGCCTCGTACAGCTCCGACAGCGAGGGCACGTCCATGGAGGTGACCACCCCTCGGCGCACGCCCATCCGCTCCAAGTTGCCGCAAAGAGTCGGCACACGGGAGCGGGTGTATTCGTTGGAGAGGAGCAAGCCCTCCTCGGACAGCTGTGCGGCGATCTGAGTCGACTTTCCTCCCGGGCTGGCGCAAAGATCGGCCACCCACCAATCGGGATGAATGTCCACCGCCGCCACCGGTGCCATCGCCGCCGGCTCCTGCACGTAGATCGCCCCTGCGTGATGAAGAGGTGACGATCCGATATGCTCGGCGGCAAAGGTGTAGCCATCCTTGGCGAAGGGAATCGGGGTGAGCGTGCCCACCTCATCGGTAAGCGCCGCAAAAATGGCATCGACATCGCCCTTGCGCGCGTTGATCCGCAGACCTCGCACCGGCGCTGTCTCCAGCGACGCCTCGAAAGCACCGTACGCCACCCCCAGCATCGCCCGCATCCGCCGAGTGAATTGAATTGGTAATTGCATATTGATTCTTGGAGGACTTTTTGAAAAAAGTCCTCCACACCTCCCAAAACCTTTTATTAAGCGCGACAAATACTTGCCGCGCTACTTTATTTCTTCACTCAAAAAAGAAATAGCCAAGGAGATGAGTAGGGCAGAACATGTCGACCGAAGGGCGACGTTCGCGGGGAGAGAAGGAACTTCGGCGTTTGAGATGGTCCTTCTCTCCCCGATCAAATCCTGACCGAAGGGCAGGATTTGTACCTTAGACAACAAACGGTTTATGCAAATTATGCCAAGACCACTTTACTGAATCAATCCCTCAGTAATGGCAGGGATCAGACCGCCTGCCAGAATGATCTGCTGGATGAATTCCGGGAAGGGGGCTACGGGGTAGCTCTCGCCGGTGGTAACGTCCAGAATCACGCCGTTGTCGGCATCCACCGACAGCTGATGACCTTCCTCGATGGCATCCACAGCCGCGGGGCATTCCATAATGGGCAGACCGATGTTGATGGAGTTGCGGTAGAAGATGCGGGCAATAGACTTGGCGATGACGCAGCTTACGCCAGCAGTCTTCAGAGCCAGCGGTGCATGCTCTCTGGAGGAGCCGCAGCCGAAGTTGGCCTTGGCAACCACGATGT
>JAFTMF010000018.1 GCA_017452565.1 Clostridia bacterium | reverse complement strand
GTAGAAACCTACACCAAAACTGCGGCAACCGCTCCTGTCAAGACAGAAGCACCGGTTACCGCTCAGCCCAAGGGCGACGTGGGCCTTACGGTAGATCTGTCTACCTGTATTCTCTGCGGACTTTGTGTTCGCCGCTGTCCCACCTCTGCTATTGCGGTGGATCGTGCTGCGGGAACTTGGTCCATCAACCGTCAATCCTGTGTCGTATGCGGCAACTGTCTGGACGTCTGCCACAAGCATAGCTTGCTGAAGACCACCGAGGGCATCGACACCAGCGGTGTTCAGGTTTATACCAAACCTGCTACCGATCCCAAGCCTGCACCCGCTCCCAAGCCCGTTGAGGAGGTCAAAAAGCCTGCCCAAGCAGCGGAAACGCCCGTAGGGGCCGGCGCCCTCCACGGCCCGATTCCGGCGCCCACCGCATCCGATGCCCCTGTAGGCAATGGCGTTGCCATTGATCTGGACACCTGCGTCTTCTGCGGATTGTGCGGCAAGAAGTGTCCCACTTCGGCTATCACCGTGGATCGTGCCACCAAAACTTGGACGATTCACCGTTCCGACTGCGTCCTCTGCGGCAGCTGCATCACCGCCTGCCCCAAGAAGAGCCTTACCGAGGCGGAGATTCCTCTGCAGGAAACCTACACAAAATGAACGAAACCAAACTATATACACGCACCATAACCCTCCGCGGACTGGTACAAGGGGTGGGCTACCGCCCCTTCGTCCGCAGAGAGGCGATTTCCCGTGGCATTAGGGGAGAGGTGCGGAACATCGGTGGCGGCGTCACGGTGCGCGCCTTCGGAGTGATGGAGGCACTGGACAGCTTTGTCGAGTGCCTTCTGTCGTCTCCCCCCTCGGGGACGGTGTATCTGCACACCGAGCTCGGCGATCCTACCGAGGTTGCCGTCGACCTTTGCCCCGACACCTTCATCATTGCGGAAAGCAAGACGAGTGATCTGCTGGCAATCGTTGCCCCCGATCTTGCGCCTTGCGAGGCGTGCCGAAGGGAGATGTGCGATCCCGCCAATCGACGCTATCGCTATCCTTTCCAAAGCTGTGCGGTCTGCGGCCCCCGCTATTCCATTCAGACGGCGCTCCCTTACGACCGAATCGGAACCACGATGCGAGATTTCCCCCTCTGTGCCGCTTGCGAGAGGGAGTATAACGCCCCTGAAGATCGCAGAAGCTATGCACAGACCATCGCCTGCAAGGATTGCGGTCCTCGGCTTGCCTTTTATCCCGCTAATGCCGCCCACACCTCCATTACCGCCAATACCACCGTTCCCGCCAATGCCACCGTTCCCCCCATTCACGGCGACGAAGCGGCAGTAGAAGCGGCAATTGCTGCCCTGCGAAGCGGCGAGATCGTGGCGGTGAAGAACAACGGCGGCTTCCATCTGGCTTGCCTTGCCGAAAACGAGGAGGCAGTGCGCACGCTCCGCACCCTCAAGGGCAGGGAAGAGAAGCCCTTCGCCCTCCTGTTTGCTGATTTGGATGCCGTAAGGGCGGTGGCCAAGGTCAATGAGACCGAGGCAGAACTCCTCGCCTCCCCCGCCCGTCCCATCGTGTTGCTGGAGCCGAAAGCCGCAGGATTATACCCCGAAGCATCGGGGGAGAGCCTGCAGATCGGCGCAATGCTCCCCTCCACTCCCTTGCAACTACTCCTTGCCGAGGCAGGCGTGCTGGTGATGACCAGCGCCAACCGCTCCGGTGAGCCCATTTATACCGATTTCGATCCCTTGGCAGAATGGCTGGACGGCAAAGCGGCCATCCTCACCCACGATCGCCCCATCGTCACCCCGCAGGATGACTCCCTCCTCTTCGTAGAGGATGGCAAGCCCTGCTTTTTGCGCCGTGCAAGAGGATATGCGCCTCTTCCCATCACCATCGGGGCGGCGGCAAGCGTGCCCACCGTCGCTATGGGCGGCGATCTGAAAGCGGTCTTTGCACTGCAGAAGGGAAATGAGGTCTATCTCTCCCAGCACACCGGCGATCTTGCCGATCTGCCCGTCTGCGGCGCGTGGGAACATCTGCAATCCCATCTATCGAACCTATTGAATATCACCCCCGAAAAAGCGGTCTGCGATCTCCATCCCGGCTACTTTAGCCACGAGAGAGCCCAGCGAAGCGGTTTGCCCGTCGCCTACGTCCAGCATCACCACGCCCATATCGCCTCGGTAATGGCGGAGCACAATCTGGAGCGTGTCATCGGCTTCGCCTTTGACGGCACCGGCTACGGCGAGGACGGCACGATCTGGGGAGGCGAATGCCTCCTTTGCGAGGACGGCAACTATCGCCGCATCGCCAATCTGCTCCCCCTGCCCATGCCCATGGGAGACGAGGGGGCAAAGGATGCCCTGCGTCTGTCCCGATTCCATATGGCGGGGGCGGGGATCATCCCCACCTCTCCCGAGGAAGAGCAGATATGCGCCGCTGTCAAGCTGGGATTTTGCATCCGCACCTCGTCTATGGGACGGCTCTTCGATGCCGTCTCGGCGATCCTCGGTCTCTGCACCGAGAATACCTACGAGGGCAGAGCCGCCATTCTGCTGGAAAACGCCGCCACCCGTTGGGATGGCAGCGTACCGATTCTGCCGCTCCCCTTGGAGGGTGGAGTCTGGCGCTCCGATCTGCTCTTGCAGGCCATCCATAAGGGGAAAATTGCCGGCATCCCCACGGGCTATCTGGCAGGCGCCTTCCATCTTGCCATCGCCGAAGCGGTGAAAAATGCCGCTCTGACCAATGCCCTGCAGTACGATTGCACCGCCATCGCTCTGTCGGGAGGATGCTTTGCCAACCGTCTGCTCCTTCGCCTCTGCCGCGAGGGGCTGGAGAATGCAGGACTGACCGTTTACCGAAACGAAAAAGTCCCCGTCGGAGACGGGGGAATTGCGCTGGGACAGGCGTTTGTGGCCACAAGGGATAGAACGCATCCAAACAAATAAACTCAACGAATACCAATTGAATCCCGCCCTACGCAATCATTTTTCGTAAGCAGCGATATGAAGGAGGACATTATGTGTGTTGCAATGCCCGGACGGGTGCTGTCCGTGAAGGACGGTATCGCCCGTGTAGATTTTGACGGCAATCTCATCGAAGCCCGTGCAGATCTGGTGCAGGTGAAGAAGGGCGACCGCGTGCTGGTGCACGCCGGACTGATTATCCAAAAACTCTCGGCTACCGAGGCAGAGGAGATGGAGTCTATTTTCGCCGATCTGCGGGAAATTATGGGAGAATCCGATGAAAACCGCTGATTTGGTACAAGCCATTGCCGCCTACGACGGCAAACCGCTCACCTTGATGGAGGTGTGCGGCACTCATACCGCCGCCATCTCGGAGTGCGGAATCCCATCTCTCCTGCCTCCCGCCATCCGCCTGATCTCTGGACCCGGCTGTCCCGTCTGCGTCACGGTAAGCGCATATATCGACCGGCTCATCCAGCTGGCGACAAGCCCCAACACCTGCGTGGTCAGCTTCGGCGATCTGCTCAGAGTGAAGGGGAGTAGCGGCGATCTGTGCTCTACAAAAGGCGCACGGGTGGAGATGGTCTACACTCCCTTCCGTGCGTTGGAGCTGGCAGAGAGCGATCCCCATACCACCTTCGTCTTTGCGGCGGTGGGATTTGAGACTACCGCTCCGCTGTATGCGCTACTGGTGGAGCAGATTATCGCCCGTGGGATCGAAAATCTCAAACTCCTCACCGCACTGAAAACGATGCCTGCCGTGATCCGTACCCTCTGCAAAGAGGACAATGCCGGTGGCAACGCTTGCACTGCTGACTTTGTCAGCACCATCGACGGCTTCATTGCCCCCGGACACGTTGCCACCGTTACGGGAAGCGCTTTGTTCGAAGCACTTGCCCAAGAAGTGGGCAAACCCTTCGCCGTGGCAGGCTTTACCGCTCCCTCGCTTCTTGCCGCCATCCTTGCGCTGACCAAATCGGCAGGGCGGGCGGAAGTATATAACTTCTACCCCTCCGCCGTCACTAAGGAAGGTAACCGGGATGCCCTCGCCAAAGTGGACCGCTATTTCGAGCCTTGTACTGCCGCGTGGCGCGGATTGGGTACCATCCCCGACAGCGGACTACGTCTGCGGGCGGCGTTTGCCCATCTGGACGCAGGCAGCGACGCCCTCACCGCCGATCATATCCCCGCAGGCTGTCATTGCGGGCAGGTAATCGCAGGCAAATGCGCCCCCGCAGATTGCCCTATGTTCGGCAAAGTCTGCACGCCCGAGAGTCCCATCGGCGCCTGTATGGTGTCTATGGAAGGGGCTTGCTATCACCACTATATCAATGATCGACACTAAGGACTACACTATGAAAATCACACTTGCCGAGGGTGCAGGCGGCGTCTCCACCGCTCGCCTCATCAGCGAAGTTTTCGCCAAACATTTTCAAAATCCCATCCTTGCAGGGATGGAGGATGCCGCCGTGCTCCCCACCGAGAGCTTTTCTCAAATTGCCCTGACCACCGACTCCTTCGTGGTTACCCCCCTCTTTTTCAAGGGAGGCGACATCGGCCGCCTTGCCGTTGCGGGCACGGTAAACGATCTCCTGATGCGCGGGGCAACGCCTCGCTATCTCACCGCCGCATTCATCATCGAAACCGGTACCGACACCGATACGCTGGAAAAGATCGCACGCTCTATGGCTGAAACCGCCAAAGAAGCGGGCGTGCTCATCGTGGCAGGCGACACCAAGGTGGTAGAGGGAGACGGTCAGGTGTTCATCAATACCACCGGCGTGGGATTTGTCCCCGAGGGTGTGGAAATCTCCGCATCCCGTGCGGAGGCGGGAGACGTGGTTCTGCTGTCGGGCACGCTGGGCGATCATCACGCCGCCCTGCTGTCGGCTCGAATGGGCATCGAAAACGCCGTCGAGAGCGATGCCGCCCCCCTGACCGGGATGGTGCAGGAGCTTCTGTCTGCGGGCATCCGCCTCCACGCGATGCGGGACGTGACCCGTGGTGGACTGGGGACGGTGCTCACCGAAATTGCCGAAGCCTCGGGGGTGCAAATCGAACTGGAGGAGGAATCCCTCCCCCTCACCCCTGCCGTCAAGAGCTTTTGCGGACTGTTGGGGCTCTCCCCCCTCTATATGGGTAACGAGGGCAAGCTGATCGCCCTCCTCCCCGCCGAAGAAGCCGAGCGAGCCATCGAAATCGTCCGCTCCTCCCCCTACGGAGAGAACGCCGCCATCATCGGAACGGTGGCATCGGGGGACGGTGTGATCCTGCGCACTCCCCTGGGCGGCAGACGGAAGATCGGACCGCTGGTAGGCGAGGGCTTGCCGCGGATTTGCTGAGGAGAGTATTATGAGCGCATTGCAACAGATCCGACTACTTGAAAGCGAGGATCATCCTCGCCTGTTCCCGCAAGATATGGGGAAGCTGTACGCCTTCGATTCTATGAACTGTCTGGAAGTGATTGACCGCCTTCTGTATCTGTTTCGGCACAAAGGCTTTTCGCTGGGTGCAATCACCTATTTGCACTTGGTATACTGCCCTCGTTTTCCTCACGGGGAAGTGACGGTAGCTTATCGCTTTGAAACCAACACCTGTTTTCTAAACGTTGGCTGCGACGTGCAAACCTTCAACAGCTGGACGCTTTCGCAAAAGAATGATTTTGTGATCGCCACCATTCGCCGTGCCATCGGCTTGTTTACCGATGCCGAGGGGGCAAAGGTAGTAGACGACTCTTTCGATGCGGTGCTCCGCTACGGCGCAGAGCTTGCCATCCCCTATAAGGAGAAGCAAGGCAATCCCTACACCGTCCGCGTGCTGGTGAAGATCACAGACGATCTGGATTTCATCCCCGTCGTGCGCATATACGACGGCGATACACTGATCTGCGAGGAGATTTTGCCGCCCTACAGCCGTGATCCCTTCATCTTGCAGTTCGGTACCATCACCGTCGGCAAGAAAGCGGTGCGGATCACGCCTCGCAAATCCTATGAAGCGGAGTATTATGAGCTGAAGCCGATCAAAATCGAGATTAAATGAAAAAGAGGTTGCACGATGCAACCTCTTTTCGTTATGTTCATCCAAGCTCTTACTTGGTCAGAATCTCCTTCATCCGCTCTATCGCCTCTTGCAATACCGCGCGGGGTGTTGCCACGTTGATGCGGTAGAAGCCGGCAGGGGAGGCGTTGAAATCGGCGTCCCGATTCATCCAGATGCCGCCGTCGAAGAACTTCTTCTCCAACTCCTCGGGACTGCCGTAGGCGGAGAAATCGCCCCACATCAGATAGGTGCCCTCTGTTTCTGCAAACTTCACCTCGGGCAGATGGTCGGCAAAATAGTCCCGTACCAACTGCATATTGCCTTGCAGATAGCAGAGGAGCTCTTCCAGCCACGCCTCGCCGTGATTGTAGGCCGCCTTGCAAGCCTCAAAGGCGAAGATGGTGGGCACAGGGGTGTCGGAGTGCGCCATCTCTGCTTCGAATTTCGCTCTCAGCTCGGGGGAGGAAATCAGGATGTTGGAGTTCCACAGACCGGCCAAATTAAAAGTCTTGCTGGGAGCGGTGCAGGTTACCGAATTAGCGGCAAATTCGGGGGAAATAGCGGCAAAATTGATATGCTTGTGTCCGGGATAAACGAAATCGGAGTGGATCTCGTCGGCCACAACAGTCACGCCGTGGGCAAGGCAAATCTCGCCCATACGGGTCAGCTCGTCCTTCGTCCACACTCTGCCGATAGGATTGTGAGGAGAGCAGAGCAGGAACAGCTTCACGCCCTCGCGGACGATGGCCTCCTCAAAAGCGGCAAAATCCACCGTATAGCGGCCGTCCCCGTACACAAGAGGGCAATCTACGAGCACTCTGCCGTTTTTCTTCACCGCAGAGCCGAAGGGTCCGTAAACGGGAGTGAGGAGCAGCACCCGATCGCCGGGTTCGGTATAGGCACGAACGGCCAGATTCAGCGCGTGTACCACACCGGGGGTGGTGAGCAGCCATTCTTCCTGAATGACCCAATCATAGCGGCGGGCAAACCAGCCGGCAATTGCTTCAAAATATTCCTTGCCACGGATGGGATAGCCGTAAATCTGACGGTCTACTGCTTTGTGGAGTGCATCCACGATCTCGGGGGCAACGGCAAAGTCCATATCTGCGATGAAGAGAGGGATGGTATTCTCAGGTCTGCCGGAGGAGATGATATTATCGTATTTCACGCAATCGGTCCCGCGGCGGTTGATGATTTGATCAAAATTGTACATGGGTACAGTCCTCCCAAAAAACGAGTGTTTTCTACATTGTACTCCGTTTTCCGCAAAAAGTCAAGGAGGCGGGGAATTATTTTTTCTTGAGGCTGGTTTATGAAAAAAGTTTCCGAGGGCTTCTTTCCAAAACTGTATAGAAAAGCACGGCAAATGATTGCCGTGCTTCGCCCGGATTAGCCGATTTTGTCTACATCGATGGTTATGTGTGTGGGGGTAATGGTTGTGATGGTGTCTTTGCCTTCATGGGAGGTTCGAATGGAAACCGCATCTCTGGAACCACGGTTTCGCATACAACCCGCCAAAATCATATAAATTCCCAGCATTTCGTTGCCTTGGGTATAGTGAGGCTCCTCCAAGGCATCAAAGGATACAATCGCATCGTTTTCTTCAGTTACGTTCACTTCACTGACCAACTCTCTCTTTTGCAAATACCGAATGACTTTGTCTACGTCGGCTTCGGAGTAACCCGTCAGCGTACAGATTTCCTTGCGTGTGATCGATTCGTCTCCTTTGTAGGGAACCACTTTCATTACATTGAAAATCAGCGGATTGGTCAGCACACTGAGATAGCCGGTAATATCATCGTGACTGAGCTTCATACATTCATCCCGATAGTCCGTTCCTTTGAGTTCGAAGATCAGTCCACGCGGATCTTCTGTTCGGAGAAGATCTACCGCTTTTTCTTCGGGATGGGTGACCTCTAACAGATCGTCGGCAGACGTTCCTAAAATCTTACACAGATCGGGCAGGAGCAGAATGTCTGGCATACTCTCGCCTTTCTCCCACTTGGCAACGGCCTGCCCCGAGATGCCCAGCATAGCACCCAGCGCATCTTGAGTCAGGTTTTTATTCTTCCGCAGCTCGCGGATTTTTTCGTTGATAGGATTCATTTTTGTGTCCTCGTTTCGTTGATTTCGGATGATCATCTTGGCTATATTGTAACAGAAAAGAACGGTGAAGTCAATAAACCATTCATTTGCCCGATGAAACATACAGATGCCCTTCCCAACCGTTGGTTGAGACGGGCGCAATCTATTTTCTATCCCTATCAATCGTTTCTTTCTATCGACAATTTATCGGAGTAACCTTGACTTTTCTCCCTCCATCGTGTACAATAAAACAGATGAGGAGAGCCGAGTTTGCCCTCCTCGCATACGATAATCACCGCAAATTTTGCGGCGCAAGGAGAGCCCTTATGAAAAAAACATTGCATATCATCCCTCACTCCCACTGGGACCGTGAGTGGTACCAATCCTTTGAAGCCCACCGTATGAAGCTGGTGGAGCTGTTTGACGCCATCATCGAAGAGATGGAAAAGTCCGACGAGTACACCTACTATCATATGGACGGTCAGTTCATCCCCGTGGAGGACTATCTGGAGATCCGTCCTCATATGAGAGAGCGCCTGCAGAAGCTGATTGCGGAGGACCGCATCCAAGTCGGCCCTTGGTACGTCCTGCAGGATGAATTCCTCACCAGCGGCGAGGCAAACGTCCGCAATATGCTTTACGGTATCAAGCTGTCCAAATCCTTCGGCGCAGATCCCCTGATGTGCGGCTATTTCCCCGATGCATTCGGCAATATCGGTCAGGCACCTCAGATCTGTCAAGGCTTTGGCATCGACAACGCCGTGTTCGGCCGTGGCCTCAATGACATCGGTACCGATAACCAAGTCATCCGAAAGAACGGCATCACCGGCTCCGAGCTCTTGTGGCAGGCACCCGACGGCAGCGAGGTCATCGGCGTGCTCTTTACCGACTGGTACTGCAACGCAATGGAGCTGCCCACCGATCCCGATGCTCTGAAGGAGAAGATCCTGAAGATCGGCCATTCCTTGGAGCGCTTCTCGGTTTCCGATCATCTCCTCGGTATGAACGGCTGTGACCATCAGCCTCTCCAGCGCAATCTGGTAGAGGTCATCAAGACCGCCAATCAGGTGCAGGACGAGTACGAGGTAGTCCAGTCCAACTTCAAGGATTATCTGAATGAGATCCGCAAGTACAAGGATCAGCTTCATCCCTTCAAGGGCGAGATCATCGGTCAGTATACCAACGGCTGGTGGCTGCTCACCTCCACCGCCTCCACTCACATCGACATCAAGACCCGCAACTGGAAGAATCAGCACACGCTGGAGCGCCTTGCCGAGCCCGCAACCCGTCTGGCGGCACTGGTAGGCGGCAAGTATGACCGTGACTTCTTCCTCTACGCTTGGCGCAGACTGATGCAGAACCATCCTCACGATTCCATCTGCACCTGCTCCTGCGACGAGGTTTACGACG
>JAFTMF010000196.1 GCA_017452565.1 Clostridia bacterium | reverse complement strand
GGTGTATATTCGCTTTTTGCACTGTCGGGGGATTGGCAATAGCCCTCAAATCCCGCCGCCTCCACCGCTTCCAGCACCGAGCGGTATTCGAAGGTGGTAAGCCGTCTGCTCGGCGCACCCTCGGCGCCGTTGGGGGTATACTGCGCCATCAGCGAGAGGAGGAGGTCGTCTTTCCCGAAGGTCTCCGCCAGCCGCTTTACCGCCGCAATGCTGTTCTTCCGATGGCCGGGGAGCACCAAATGGCGCACCAACACCCCCGACCGAAGCAGTCCGTCGCCATCGAACACGGGCTTCCCTGCTCTTTTCACCATCTCGGTGATGGCGGCAAGGGCCACCTCGGGATAATCTCCCGCACCCGACAGCTGTTTGGCAAGTTCGCCGTCGGCGTACTTGAAATCGGGGAGCCACACGTCCACTACCTTTGCGAACAGCTCGATCTGCCGGGGGGAGAGATAGCCGCCGCAGTTGAGGACGATGGGCAGTGCCAGTTCTTCCTTGATCTCTACAAGGATGGGCACGATCAGCTCTGCGTAGGCATCGGGGGTGACGAGATTGACGTTGTGCACGCCCTGCGCTTTCAGCTCAAAGCAGATCTCCCGAAACCGCTGGGGCGTGACCGCTTTGCCGAAGTTTTCGGTGGAAATCACTCGGTTTTGGCAGAAAACGCACCGAAGCGTACAGCCCGAGAAGAAGATGGTTCCCGATCCTCTCGTGCCCGAGATGCAGGGCTCTTCCCAATGGTGGGGCATAGCACGGGCAAGGCGGAGGGTATCTCCCGCTCCGCAATAGCCGAGGCGGAGGGTTCGATCCGCTTGGCATCTGCGGGGGCAAAGGGTGCAATGATGCTCGCTCATTTGATCCTCCGTCCCGTTCCCACACGGCTGTGGTGAATGTATTCTTCCTGCAGTTTGGAATAAGCGGCTTCTCTGCCCGAGTAGAAGCTATAGTAGCCCGACAGCATATAGAGCATCGCCGCCATAATGGTGTAATAGAGCACGCCCGCACCGCCGAAGAGCTCCAGCCCCAGAATCAGCGAGGCGATGGGACAGTTGGTCATCCCCGAGAAGAGGGCCACCAGTCCCAGTGCCGCTCCGAAGGAGGGAGGCAATCCCAGCCAGAGGGCCAGCACGCATCCGAAGGTTGCACCGATGAAGAAGCCGGGGACGATCTTGCCGCCCTTATAGCCGCATCCCAGCGTAAAGGCGGTGAAGAGGATCTTAAAAAGGAAATCCCAAGGTCTTGCATCACCGTTTATGGCGGCGATGACCCCCTCCATACCCGCACCGTTGTAGGGGAATTTGCCGCTTGCCAGCCACACCGCACCGGTGAAGAGGATCACGGCAAGGCCGCCCACCACCACTCGCAGGTAGGGATTTTGGAAATGATGCGCCGCTACGTGCTCCACCTTGTGCACCGATGTCACGAACAGCACCGACAAGAGGGCAAACACCGCTCCCATCAAGAGCACCTTGCCAAGGGTCGCAAGGGAGAGCTCCGGGACGATCACCGCCGCCATCTTCTGTGCCGCAGGAATCACGCCGCAGGAGGTAGCGATGAGATAAGCGATGATAGAGGAAATCAGGCAGGGGAAGAAGGCCATATAGTAGACCGTTCCCACGCTGATCATCTCGATGGCAAAGACCGATGCGGTTACCGGTGTGCCGAACACCGCAGAAAAGAGTGCCGCCATACCGCACATGGCGAGGATATTGGTATTTTTCTCCTTCAATTGTAGCATTCGTCCGCAAAAAGTGCCTACCGCACCGCCCATTTGCAGTGCCGCCCCTTCTCTGCCCGAAGAACCGCCGCAGAGCTGGGTGAGGGTGGTGCCCACAAACACCAGCGGTGCCACGGCGTAGGGGACTTTCAGATCCTCTCGCACCGAGTGGACGATCATATCCGAGCCGTTGTCCTTCTTGACCTTGCCCACCTGATACAGCCACACGATGGCAAGCCCCATCACGGGGAGAAGGAGGATCAGCCACGGATGATGGGTAAATTGATGGGAGGCCACCTCCAGCGTCAGATCGAAGGCGGTGCCGATGAGACCGCAGAGCAGCCCCATCGCCACGGCAAAGACGATCCACAGCGCCACGGTGGTGGCGTAGGTGGAGCGAAGCCGCCATTTGAGGAAAAAGCGTTTGAGCATAGTGTAGTCCTTTGTAAATAAACAGTTGTAGCCGACGAGAATTCGTCGGCTTTTTAGAAAGTTCTTGAAGGGTTCTTAGGGAAACTTCTTTCAAGAAGTTTCCCTAAGTCGTCTCCCTTAAATCGCGTTGACGCAAATCGAAACGGCGGCGGAGCAGGTGAAGACGTCGTAGTCGATCTCCTCGGTCGGCTCGCCCAGCTTGGTCTGCATCAGACCCTTGGAGTTCTTGTTGGCATCGGCACTGTCGGCGTTCTTTCTCAGCCATTCCAGATACTCAGGCTGATCGTAAGCCAGCGCATAGAGACGGATCCAGCGCGCCATAATGCCCTTGAAGCCGGGCAGATCGTTGCCCCATTCCTCGTTATTCATAATACCGCCCTGATACATCTCACCCATAGTGTATGCGGCGGCACGAGCGGCGTTTTGCTTGTACTCTTCCTCGCCGGTGTGAGCGTGGAGCAGACAGTTTGCGCCGATGTAAGTGCCCTGATTGTAGGTAGAGGACCAGTAGTTGTACTTGCCTTCCAGATTCACGCAATCGTAAACCTTGCCTTCGGCAGGATTGGTGAGAATCTTGTTCTGCCAAGCCATAATCTGCTTTGCTTTGTCAAAATAGCTCTCATCGCCCAGCGCTTGACCCAGCAGGCAAGCGGCGATGGTAGCGGGACAGTTGACACAGGAGTTCTTCGCCTGATTGTCCACACGCCAGAACAGACCGCCGTCGAAATACTTCTCGTCCCAAGCACGGGCAAAAGTAAGATCGTAGTTCACCTTTGCCGTCTGAACGTACTTTTCCTCGCCGGTGAGGAGAGTCGCACGAGTGAGGGCAATGACCAGCCACATAATGTCATCGTTGTAGGGATTGTGATCCCACTTCTCTCAGTAGGCACGGATCGCATGCTGATACATTTCCTCAATCTGAGCTCTGTAGTCGGGATCGCCGGTGATCTGGTACATATCGTCGATGTTTTCGAAAATCTCAGCATAGTCCCAGAAATCGGCTCTATCGTAGCAGCCGTCCTTATAATAAACCGCCTTGTGTGCT
>JAFTMF010000195.1 GCA_017452565.1 Clostridia bacterium | reverse complement strand
AGCAGGCGACGGGAGATCGCATGGGTTCGATTCCCTCCAAATCTATCTCCAATAAAAAAGAACCCTACGGGTTCTTTTTTATTGGAGCAGGCGACGGGAATCGAACCCGCGTGTCTGGCTTGGGAAGCGAGCGCTCTGCCATTGAGCTACGCCTGCATAGTCGATGCCGGAGGCATCGACGTGAAATCCGCAAAGCGGATTTCATTATAGAGTGTTTGGATATTGCAAATTTGAAAATAGGCTATCTGCGCAAATTCGCTCCGCGAATTTGGTATTATGTTCGTTTAGCAGAAGTCCAAAAGCGGCTGACTGCTACTTCCATATTATAGCACGATCAAACCCAAATTGCAATACTTTTGCCCCATAAATTTCTCGACAATTTTCACAGTAACAAATCAGCCCCGCAAGCAATTGCGGGGCTTTAGTGAAGTTCTTTGCCCCGCTTTCTTTCAAGAAAGCGGGCCGCCGGAGGCATTAAAACTTATAAATATCGCCGGACTTAGCGGATTCGTAGATGCCTTCCAGGATCTGGGTGACTACCAGTGCCTGCTCGGGCTTTACGAAGGGCTCGGTGTCGTTGATGACAGCGTCGATCCAGAGACGGGCTTCTCTTGCGGAGGGATCTTCGCCGCCTTCGCCGTCGTAGAATGCAGCTGCGGAGCCGCCGTTGACAGCGTAATCGGTGATATACTGTACGTTGTTGCGAACGCCGTTGATGCGCAGACCGCCGTTCATATCAGCGCCGGCCTTGGTGCCGCAAACGGTGGTAACCGCTTCACGCACGTCCAGAGAATTCAACGCCCAAGCAGATTCCAGCACGATGGTCGCACCGTTTTCCATCACGATGAAGCCGAATGCGGAGTCTTCCACGGTGAACTTCTCGGGATCCCATTTGCCCCAAGCGTTGCCCTGATCGGTGTCTTTGTTCAGCTTGTGGTATGCAGTACCAACGCAGTATTTAGGCTTGTAGTTGTCCATCATCCACAGCGTCAGGTCCAGTGCGTGGGTGCCAATGTCAATCAGAGGACCGCCGCCCTGTTCGTATTCGTTGAGGAACACGCCCCAAGTGGGAACGGCTCTGCGACGGATGGCGGTAGCCTTAGCGTAATAGATCTCACCAAAGGTGCCTGCTTCGGCTTCCTGCTTCATAAACAGAGAGTCGGTGCGCTGACGGCTCTGATAGCCGATGGTCAGCTTCTTGCCGGTGCGCTTGGACGCCTCCAGCATTTTCTTTGCCTCAGCGGAGTTGATGGCCATAGGCTTTTCACACATAACGTGCTTGCCTGCTTCCATTGCATCTACCGAGATAAAGCTGTGGGAGCGGTTGGGGGTGCAGACGTGTACCACGTCGATGGTGGGATCGGCCAGCAACTCCTTGTAGTCAGCGTAAACCTTGGCATCGGGGGTGCCGTAGTTCTTCTTTGCCTCCTCGGCGCGCTCGATGATGATGTCGCAGAATGCAACCATCTCCGCCTTGTCCGAGAGCTTCTTTAGGGAGGGCATATGCTTGCCGTTTGCAATGCCGCCGCAACCGATGATACCGATTCTGAGTTTTGCCATATTGTAATTCCTCCTGTATGGAATGCTGTCTTGCAGCAACTGTTGAGCATAGTATACCATAAAGTTCCGCAGATTGCAATAGTATTTCGCAAAATTGCACAAAAACAGCGCCGCAATGACTTGCGGCGCTGTTGCGATTGTATTGGGATAGCTTACTTCTTGATGAGTCTCTGAACCAGCTTGACGATCTCGACCAAAGGAATGATTGCAAAGCCCAGAGCCATAGCGATCAGGTACTCCTGCCAGCCGATGGCAACCATGCTGAACACGTTTGCAACGGGAGGAATGAGTACAACCACGGAGGTGAGGAGCAGAGAGAGCAGGCCTGCACCCCAGAGCCACCAGTTCTGCCCCTTTATTGCGAAGATAGAACCGTGGAGAGAGCGCATATTGAAGGAGTGGAAGACCTCACACATAGCCAGCGTCAGGAAGGCCATGGTGGTGCCGTGGATGCTGGAGGTGCCAACGTCGAAGTTGCCGTGCTCGATATAGTGACCTACGAAGTAGGATGCCAGAGTGATGATGGTAACCAGCAGACCCTGATATACCACCGCTACGCCCAGACCGTCGGAGAAGATGCCTTCCTTGGCGTCACGGGGCTTGCGTTTCATTACGTCAGCCTCGGGCTTTTCCATACCCAGAGCCAAAGCAGGGAAGCAGTCGGTGATCAGGTTGATCCACAGCAGCTGTACGGGCTGGAAGATGGTGAAGCCGATGAGGGTTGCGAAGAAGATGGACAGAACCTCGGAGAGGTTGGAAGCCAGCAGGAACTGGATTGCCTTGCGGATGTTATCGTAAATGCGGCGGCCTTCGCCTGCGGCGGATACGATGGTAGCGAAGTTGTCGTCTGCAAGGATCATATCGGCAACGTTCTTGGTAACGTCGGTACCGGTGATGCCCATACCTACGCCGATGTCGGCGTTCTTGATGGAGGGAGCGTCGTTAACGCCGTCGCCGGTCATTGCGGTAACCTTGCCCAGCTTGCGCCAAGCGTTGACGATACGGGTCTTGTGCTCGGGCTGTACACGAGCGTAAACGGAGTAGTTCTGTACGGAGGTAGCGAACTCTTCGTCGGAGATAGCGTCCAGATCGGTGCCGGTAATTGCCTGATCGGGGCTGTCGATGATGCCCAGCTGCATTGCGATAGCAACTGCGGTGTCACGGTGGTCACCGGTGATCATAATGGGACGGATGCCTGCAGAGCGGCACTGATCGATTGCGGGCTTTACCTCGGGACGAACGGGGTCGATCATACCGGTCAGGCCTACGAAGCAGAGATCGTTTTCTACTGCCTCAGCCTCGTATACGGAGGGCTCAGCAGAAAGGGTCTTCTTGGATGCAGCCAGTACACGGAGTGCACGGTCTGCCATATTCTTGTTGGCGGCCATAATCTCGCCGCGGATGGCGTCGGTCATAGCAACCTCTTTGCCGCCGATGAGCGCCTTGGTGCAGCACTTCAGAACTTCGTCGGGCGCACCCTTGGTGAACTGAATCAGAGAGCCGTCAGCAGTCTTGTGGACGGTGGTCATCATCTTACGAACAGAGTCGAAGGGAACCTCGCCGATGCGGACGTACTCGTTCTTCTGAGTGTTCTTGGACAGATTCAGTTTCTCTGCGTAGTTAACCAGCGCACACTCGGTGGGCTCACCGATGGCGGTTCCTGCCTCGGTGTCGAACTCAGCGTCGGAGCACATAGACATTGCGGTAGCCAGCATTGCCTCGTCCTCGCCGTAGTGCTCGACTACGGTCATCTTGTTCTGAGTGAGGGTACCGGTCTTGTCGGAGCAGATGATCTGAGTACAACCCAGAGTCTCTACTGCGGTGAGCTTACGGATGATGGCGTTCTGCTTGGACATATTGGTAACGCCGATGGAAAGTACGATGGTAACAACGGTAGCCAAACCTTCGGGGATTGCGGCAACTGCCAAGGAGATGGCAACCATAAAGAAGTCCATCGCAACAGCGAAACTGAAGCCTGAGCCGGTGATGAGGGAACGTGCAACGTTGATGCCGAATACCACGATACAGATGCCGATAACCAGATAGGTCAGTACCTTGGACAGACCAGCCAGCTTGATCTGCAGAGGAGTCTTGCCCTCTTCCGCCAGTGCCAGAGCGTCTGCGATCTTACCCATTTCGGTGTCCATACCGATAGCGGTAACTACTGCCTTACCGCGGCCGTATACCACGGTGGAGCCCATAAAGACCATATTCTTACGGTCGCCCAGGGGAACGTCTCCGCTCTCGCCGGCCTTGAGGGCTTCTTCCTTCTTGTCAACGGGAACAGATTCGCCGGTGAGGGCAGCTTCCTCGATCTTCATAGAAGCGCACTCGATGATGCGGGCGTCTGCGGGAACGGCGTCGCCTGCTTCCAGCACGATGATATCGCCTACTACCAAATCCTCACTGCGGACGGTGAGCTGTTTGCCGTCACGGATGACCTTGGAGGTAGCGGCGGCAATCTCTTGCAGAGCTTCAATGGCTTTTTCTGCTTTGCTTTCCTGGAATACGCCCAGAATCGCGTTGATCAGTACAACCGAGAGGATGATGACAACGTCAAAGGGGAACTCCCAATGACCGCCGGGCTGCATACCGTTGTAGATTTCCATACCTGCGGCGATGGCTGCAGCCACCAGCAGGATGATGGTCATAGGCTCTACCAGCTGTTTGAAGAAGCGGTGGATGAGGGATTCCTTCTTGCCCTCTGCCAGCTTGTTTTTACCGAATTTTTCCTGACGGGAAGCGACTTCTGCCTGAGAAAGACCGTTTTGGGTGCTCTCTACCTTGGCAAGCACTTCCGCAGAAGTGTGAAGATACTCTTTCATAAAATCTCCCTTTCGTATCTTTTCTGATTTGAGGAAATTTTTCCGACAAAAAAGACTCTTGCACGGGGTTGCCGTACAAGAGTCTCATTCATTATGGTAAACCAGACTTGCGTCGAATGTTGACTTACCTCACAAGTTCGGATTGTATGCTCCGAAATCGCGGAATTACTCCCTCATGTAGAATCCATTATAGCCGATTTGATTTCAATTGTCAAGAGAAAATGATGAAATTTACAAATAATTCATTGAATTCATATGATTGGGTAATCTTCTTCTGCGAGAAGATTGTCGATGAGTGCCGCAACGCCGTCCTCGTCGCAGGAGAGGGTGATGCGATCGGCAACCTCCTTCACCGGCTGACGGGCGTTGGCCATTGCTACGCCGATCCCTGCCCAGCGGATCATAGAAACGTCGTTGAAGCCGTCGCCCACACAGATCACGTCCTCACGGGTGAGTCCGATCCCCGGCACGAACTCGTCCAGCGAGGTAGCCTTGTCCACGTTGTGAGGCATCACCTCGATGAAGAAGGGCTCGGAGAGGAAGATGGCGGCGCGGTCGCCGAATCGCTCCTGCAGAACGGGAAGGTGAACGGCGGCAACCTCGGGGCGGGCGGTGATCAGACATTTGTGTACGGGGAAGGTGATATGCTCGGCGAAATCGGGCTGAGTGCGCAGCTCCATCTTGTTGATGGTCACCGCTTCCAAGATGATATATTCGTCAGGCTTCTTCAGAGAAAGCACGACGTCCCCCTCGTAGCTGATGATGCCCAGTTCCGGATAGGCGGCAACGTATGCGGCCAGCTCTGCGGCAAGGGAAGGGGCAAGGAACTTGCCGCTGACCCGCTCACCGGTAGCGGCATCGGTGATGCAGGCGCCGTTGTAGGAGAGGATGTAGCCGCCCTCTTCTGCCATCCGTGCGTGACGGGCAACCTCCCGCACTCCTGCAGTGGGGCGACCGGTGGCAATGGCGATGTTGTTGCCTGCCGCTCTCCAGCGGGAGAGGGCAGAAATGGTGGCAGGGGTGATCTCCTTTTTGGACTTCACAAGCGTGCCGTCT
>JAFTMF010000194.1 GCA_017452565.1 Clostridia bacterium | reverse complement strand
CTGTCGGGCGGTAGAGCAGAAAAAAGGATACGGAAAGGTCTATCTCATCGGTCTTTCCTTCGCACTTCCCTATTTCCTCACCGTTTTTCACTGGTTCTTCTATCTCTATCCCATGGAGTTTATGGGCGTGGATGAGAGCTACGCTCTGCTGATTGTCCTCACCTGCTGGCTGGGGCTTTCCCTCCTGCAAGGCACCACCTTCGCCTGCTTCGGAATCTTCTTCCGCCAGTGCTCAGCCCATCCGAAGCTGATGCCGGTGCTCTTTGCCGCCGTCTGGACCTTCTCGGAATGGCTGCAGACCCTTACTTGGGCAGGCGTTCCCTGGGCGAGACTGGCGATCTCCCAAACAAACAGCCTTGCGATGATCCAGTCTGCCAATCTCTTCGGCGGACTGTTCGTGGGATTCCTCATTGCGCTGGTCAACGGCATTCTGGGCTACGCCATCTTCCGTCTCAAGACGGGAGCGGATCTAAAACCCATCCTGCTGCCTGCGCTGGGGCTGTCCCTTGCCATTGTGGTGGGCAATCTCAGCTACGGCTTCGTTGCCATCGCCACCGCTCCCAAGGGAGATAAGACCGTCTCGGTAGGGCTAATCCAAGGCAACATCGCCTCGGGAGAAAAATGGGATCCCTCCGCGCCCAGCGAGATGGAGATCCATATGGAGCTCTCCCGGGAAGCGGTGGAAAAAGGCGCCGCTGACGTGATCCTGTGGTCGGAGACGGTGCTGAACTATCCCATCAAGGAATATCCTTGGATGCTGGATCAGCTGGCAACCTTTGCCGAGGAAAACGAGATCTATCTCTTCGTGGGCACCTACGAGGAGAAGGATGGCGACACCTACAACGCCATCACCTGCATCTTCCCCGACGGCAGCGTGGAGCGCACCCCCTACTGCAAGCAGCATCTGGTGCCCTTCGGCGAATATCTGCCGATGGAGGACTTTATCCGCACCTTCCTCCCTCAGCTGGCCGATCTGAATCTCTTCTCCTCCCCCCTCACCCCCGGCGAGGATTCTGCGGTTCTGGAAACCGAATTCGGCAAGGTGGGACGGCTGGTCTGCTTTGACTCCATCTACGAGACGCTGGCACGAAAGAGCGTTGCAGAGGGCGCAGAGATCATTCTGCTGTCCACCAACGATTCGTGGTATTTAGACTCCCCTGCGGTTTATCAGCACAACGCCCACGCCCAGCTGCGAGCCGTGGAAAACGGACGGTCGATCCTCCGCTCTGCCAACACCGGCATCTCTTCCCTGATTACCCCCACGGGCGAGGTCACCGACTATCTTAAGCCGCTGGTCAAGGGAACGGTAGTTGGAACGGCAGTCACCTCCTCTCACCGCACGCTCTACTCCTACGTAGGAGATCTGTGGGTTCTGCTCTGCTTCGGCTTTATGCTCTTTGAGGCCGGCACACGGATCGGACGGTTTGGTCGGGTAAAAGTGATCGCCCATCGGCAAAAGATGGAACAAACCCAGTCATAAACGCAAGAAACTCCCGTCGAGATTACTCTCGACGGGAGTATTTTCATATTGCGATTTACTGTTTCTTCGCATTTTTCTTGCCAATCACTACTGCAGCTGCAATTCCGGCTGTCAACAGAACTGCCGCACCGATGGCGATGCCTGCAATCGCACCTGCGGAAAGACCTGCAGGCTTGCCTGCGTTGGGGGCAGGAGCGGGAGTCTCCACAGAAGGATCGGAGGGATCGCCCGGGGCAGGCGCAGGCGTTTCCTGCTCATCCGACTTCGTCTCGGGATAGACGTTGTAGATCTCCAGCTCGGCGATCTGCATCCGACGGCGGTTGCCGTCACCGGGATTCTCCCGCAGCTTCGTGCCCTCTACCTTCACGTAGCGTGCCTCCACGGCGTCGAAATCGATGATGACCGCACCTGCGGTGGGTCGCTCCTGACTGGTGGTTTTGTACACCGTCTTCCAATTCTTGTTGTCGGCCGACACCTTTACTGCCAGCCCTTCGGGGATGCCGTAGCCGTCGTTAGTGCCGTCATAGCGGGGGTACAGCACCACACGGGAGACGGTTTTCGTCGATCCCATATCAATGGTGACCCACTCGCCTCTGCCGCTGCTTTCGTTGGAGGTCCAGCCCTCGTTCACCGTGGGCTTGGTCTCACTTACGCCATCGTTGATGTAGGAGGCGTGGAAGTAACTGCCAACCGTTTGGCTGGTGGACACTTCATAGGGCTGCTTCAGCGCATAGTTTTCGCTGATAAGGGTGAAGCGCACCGCATCGCTGCGGACTGTGCCCTTATCGTTCGTCAGCTCGCAAACGAACTGCCAGCCGTTTTCGGCCGCAGAAGCCTTGAAGGTGTATGCAGAATCGGTCGCACCCTCGATGGCAGTCCAGCTGACGCCGCCGTCCTTGGAAACCAGCCACTGATAGCGAATCTCGGTTTTGCTGATACCGAAGGCAAAGAAGCGGACGGTCTTGCCCTTTTGGGTATCCACCGAGATGGGCTGCGTCTCGATCACGGGAGCATCGGGGGAAGTAGCACCTACGTGGTAGACCTCCACCTCCGCTACTTGGAAACGGGTGCGATCGCCGTCATAGGGGTTCTTGCGGAGCTTGGTGCCGTTGACCTTCACAAACCGTGCGGTCTGCGGGGCAAAGGTGAGGGTATGGGTGCCGCTGTCCAGACGGGGCAGATCGGTAAAGGTTGCCACCTTCGTCCACTTCTTGCCGTCTTGAGATACCAGTATCTCAACGTTCACGGGAATGCCGTAGCCGTTATCGGTGCCGTTGTGACGGGGATAGAGCTTCACCGTGTCAAAAAGCACCGCTTTGCCAAGATCAATGGAGAACCATTGGGTGTTGGAGTTTTCCAGCGAGGTCCAGCCCTCGTTCTGACCGGTCACCGTATAGATGCCGTCGGTGAGCTTTTCGGGGGCAAACATATGATTGTTCACCGTGGAAGAAACGGTGACTTTTTTGCCATCGGCCAGGTTTTCGCCCAAAACCGAGAGGAACACAGCCGTAATTTGGGTGTTTTGATCCAAAGTCAGCGTATATTCCGGATCGTTGGTGAGGATTTTACCGTCTGCGGTGCGCCATGCAACGAATCGGTATTCTTCCTCTGCTATCGCCTTCACGGTGACGGTGCTTCCCTTCTCCCACAGCTGACGGTAGGCACCGGGAGCGGCTTTGCCACCTACCTCCAGTCTGCCGCCGTGGGTGAAGCCGCCAACGGTGAGGAAGACACCGTCGATGGCAACATTCTTTTCGAATTCTGCGGTGAGGAAGAGATCGCTGTCAATAGTGAGGGTGATCTCCTTCTCTCTGGAGCCGATGGAGCCTGCGAAGATGTCGAAGAGATAGCCCTCGTCGGCGATTGCCTTGACGGTAATCTGGCTGCCTGCATCAAACTTGCCTGCATAAGGGAGCGTGACCGTCTCACCGTTCACGGTAATGCTGCCGCCGGGGATGGCGGGGATTTCAAGAGTGTAGCTTCCCTTATCCGAGACGTCGGCAGGGAGTGCGGAGAGCGACCAATCGCCCTCGGCAGCCTCAAAGTAGATGAAGTTTTCGTCAGTGTGGGAGTAGGTCAGCCCCTTCACCGCATCTATCGCGTAGCCGTTTTGCCAAACGGTCTTGCCGCGGCAGACTACCTTGGTAGCACCCTCCAGTCGGGGGATGCCGATGAGTGCGGTACTGCCTGCAAGAACGTTCACGGTCAGATCAAAGCGACCGTCACCTTTGTTAGCATTGACGTTGATATTGCCCTTGCCCGTGGGGATGGTAGCGGCGATATTCTTGATAGACGCCATCTGCGGGATTACGGTGTACTTGGCAAAGCCTGCTTCCAGCGGACGCACGCCTGCCGCATAGCCCGACAGCACGATCAGACCGCCGCCCGACCAGCCGTGGTTCTTACTGCCTCCGCCTCCCCAGCTTTCCGAGAAGGTGGGATCGGCAAGCGGAACGTCGTTTTTGTAGCTTTCCTTCATCCGCTGCTCCGCCTCGGCAGTATAGCCCATCAGATACAGTGCTTCGATGGAGTATTTCACCATATAGGGGCTGGCGTACTGATGTTTCATCAGCAGATCACGGATAATGGGGTATTTATCGGGGGTTGCCAGTCCTGCGTAAACCGCCAGCGCCTGTCCACGGTCGTCGGGTGCGCCGGTGTAGGTTGCGGAGCGGTATTCCTTGCCGTTCCAGAACATAGCGTCGAATTTGGACTTCATAGATTCTCTCAGCGCCGTATAATTTGCCAGATTTTCGGCATCTCCCAGCGCTTCTGCGAACTTGCAGAGGGTGTCTACACCAATGTACGCCCAAATGTTCAGCGCCAGATGCTGGTCCATATTGGGGCCCCAGTCAATCCAGTTCAGGTGCATAGTGTTGGTACCGTTACCACGGATGAAGGGATCGGTGTAGTTCTGCATATCCAGATCGAAGGTCGCCATATAGGCCTGCAGAGCGGGATAAGCGGCTCTCAGCGTCTCGATATCCCCCGACCAAAGGTAATATTCAAACCAAGACATCACGCCTGCCAGTGATTGCCCGGTCAGCTCGGCGTACTCGTTGTAGCGGAAGGTAGCGGGAGCGGTGGAGGGGATGATGCCGTCGGTGTTCTGCCAGTTGATACGGGTAGCGATATCCTTGCGCACCGCATCGTACACCGTGGGAGACATAGAATAATAGGCGATTTGCATCTCGTTCACCGCATCGCCCAGCCAAGGAGCACGCTCACGGTCGGGACAGTCCATAAAGGTGTCACGGATGTTGACGTAGGCGGTGTCTCTTGCCTTGATCCACAGTGTGTTGAAAAATTCGTCGTCGCTGACAAACGAGCCGTCAAACTCGGTGTTGTAGCCGCTCTGACGGTAGCCAAGCTCCAAAACCTCCACGCCTGCGGGGATTTCGAACTCCACGAACCACCAGTTGATCCAAGTCAGCGATTCGAAGGACTGCACCACGCTCTCGCCGTCAGCCCCGCCCTTGGTGGTATAGGTCACCGAGGTGGTGCCTGAGTTGGGAGAGCTCATCTTGATGACCTTACCGGCCGGGGCTTTTACCTTGACAAAGGGGGTGAACTGGATATTGGAAGGCAGTTTCAGCCGATATTTGGTAGCGCTGAGCTTGGTAACAAAGTCAGTATCGTCGGGGCTATAGTTGGCAAGATCCCACACCTTCCACTGGGGTATAGATCTCGGCCACAGCTCGTTCCAAGGCTTATCCCCCGCTTTGCCGATCTCACAGGCGTTCTGCCAACCGGAGACGTCGTAGTCGGGGCTTGCGAAATCGTCAAAGCCTTTGCGGGCATCGTAGATGATGTGATACTCCTGCGCATAGCCGCCGATGGGGGAGGAAGGCTGATAGCCCATATGACGGCTGGTTTTCCAGCCGGAGTCGGAAATCACCAGCTCGTCGCCCATTTGGGACTCGAAGAGGAAGCCGCCCTTTCCGCTGCCTACGTGGGAGTGGCCTTCGTTGCCGAAATACCACACCAGCGCAACAATGGTGTTCTTGCCCTTCTTCAGATAGGGAGTCAGATCCACCTCATCGTAATAGGTGGCAACCTCGCTGAGCATCCGGTTCAGATTGGGCTGGGCGGGATTGTCTTTGGTATAGATATCCTTCTTCAAAAGCGCGGCGCCTCGCTTGAGCTGACCCTCGTACACCGCCATCTCGCCGTTGATATACAGCCAGTATTTGGTATCCGCCGCAATCTTGGCGGTGACTCTTTCGGGCACTTCGGAAAGCTCCACGTCCTTGCGGAAGATCATCCAGCGATTGCCCTGATTGTTGTCGGTGGGATTCCAGATCCAGTTGGCCGAAAACTCATAGCTGCTTTTCATAAAGGCATCTTCTCCTCTCGCTACAATTGCCGAAGCGTTATTGGGTAGGGTGGGCTGCTTTTCTGCGGCAAATACTGCGGCAGATGGGAGCAATAGTCCCGTCAGTACGGTCAGTGCAATGAATGATTGCAGTTTATCTGTCCACTTGCGTTTCATACAGTACCTTCCTGTTTGTGATATAGATGGATTTTAACAGAAATGCCATCACAATATGGTCAGTATATCATAAATCGCTAAAAATAGCAAGTCTTTTTTGTACAATTTTACAACGAATACACCAAGCAAAAAATTTTGCCACCGAAGATTTCCTTCGGTGGCAGAGTGCTCCTATATTTTATTCGGCTGTATACAGCTCCAGCTCGGAGAGATGGAGGCGAGTGCCGAAAAGGTAGCCAAACTTGATCGCATAATACTGATAAGCCCCTTGACGGTTTGCGTCCACTTGATAACCGTTGGGAATCCCCTCTGTTTGGATTACGCCGCCGTCATAAATGTAGTCCAGCATCACCCATCCATCCTCGTAAATCGACTCGGCGGTAAACTGTGCAGGATCGTTGGTGCCGTACAGCGTCCATTCCACCGGGTAGTATACGATCAGATTCGGCTGATCCTCCGAGGGATAGCCGGTGGTCAACACGTAACTATTCACCGTTACCGCCTCGGTTGCGGAAAATACTACCCAGATATCATATCCCGAATCGGTATCTAACACATCTTTCTTCCGCTCACAGATCC
The DNA here is from genome assembly GCA_017452565.1 of Clostridia bacterium. GTDB lineage: Bacteria > Bacillota > Clostridia > Oscillospirales > CAG-272 > CAKSQF01. The sequence goes on along the minus strand of JAFTMF010000194.1, from coordinate 9,918 downwards.
ACTGCGCATCGGTGCCGTCGAAGAGGTTTTCAACCCCTTCGTTTGCGATCAGGTGATCGCATTCCACACGGACGCTACCCGGTTGGATTTTTCCTGCCTTGGTGAGATTGTTTTTACCTTGCAACAACGTGTCCAACTGCTCACCGGTCACGCCGGGGAACGGATAGCCCGAGTCACCACAATCAATCCCGGTCAGCGCAACGGACGTGGTTTGAGCCGTCGCGGTAGTCTGTACCGACGTTTTGGGAGGCTGTGCATCCTCGCCGGGCTCATCAAGAATCGGCTGTCCGAAATTACAGGCGGTAAGAGTTGTGGAGGCAAGTAGCAATGCAAGCAGCTTGGTTAGTTTCATCTGTGTAAACACTCCTTTCGGGATTCTTTCACTTGCATTATAGCACACCATCATCGTTTTGTCAACTACTTCCAACAAAAAACAAGAATACTTTCAGAAAGTATTCTTGTTTTTTCATATTCGCAAACGATTACAACTCCCGCGCCATCCGCCACGTAGCAGAAAACCGACCCTTGTGGGTCGGTTTTGGATTGGTTAGTCCGCATACAGCTCCAGCTCGGAGAGATAGAGCCTCGTTCCGCTGGTGTAGCAAAATACCAGCATATAATACTGATATGGCAATTGGTTTTCTTCGTCTACGATATATCCGTAAGAGACTCCGTCTTCTCGATGCATCTCACCATCATAAACATAGTCTACTAACGCCCAATCTGCTCGGGTAGGCTTCTCTGCAGAAAATACCGCAGGATCGTTGGTACCGTACAGAAGCCATTCCACCGGGTTGGCATCGAAGAGGGTTTCTTCGTTGTATTGATTGGTGGATTGATAAAGAATATCCTGTCCTGCCGTCAATACGTAACTATTCACCGTCACCGCCTCGGTAGTGGAAAATAATACCCAAATAAACCCATCGTCACCTTCATATTCAACCTTACCCTTCCGTTCGCAGGTCCACTGCGCATCGGTACCGTCGAAGAGGTTTGCAACCCCTTCGTTTGAGATCAGGCATTCTCCTTTTACGTGAAGGCTATCCCGATTGATCTTTCCCGATTGGTTGAGGTTGGTTTTGCCCTGCAATAGCTTTACTAAATTATCACCCATTACGTGCTCCAGAAGTGCTCCGCAAGGACACCGGCTAAGCAAATCCTTGGGGGAGGTCGTACCTGCAGTCGTAGTAACGTCGGAAGGTGAGGTGATCTTCTCCGACAACGTTGTCTGTTTCTCTGCGCCGGATTCGTCGGAAATCTGTTTCCCTACGTTACAGGCGGTAAGAGTTGTGGAGACAAGTAGCAATGCAAGTAGCTTGGTCAGTTTCATCTGTGTAAACACTCCTTTCGGGATTCTTTCACTTGCATTATAGCACACCATCATCGTTTTGTCAACCACTTCCAACAAAAAAACAAGAATACTTTCAGAAAGTATTCTTGTTTTTTCATAATCGCAAGCGATTACAACTCCCGCGCCATCCGCCACGGGGCAGAAAACCGACCCTTAGGTGTCGTTTTTTCGTTTATTCGGCGATATACAGCTCCAGTTCACCGATCTGAATCTGAGGGTACCCCGACACTGCGATGAAGCAATAGTGGCGGTAAGCGCCCTGCCGATGCTCGTCCACGGCAAAGCCGAACTGCTCAAAATTGTCGGTGGAGTACATCTCGTCCTCGTAGACCGCATCCAAGGTCACCCAATCCGCCTCATAAAAGTCGGTACAATCTGCGGCAGCTTCATCGTTGGAACCAAGCAGGATCCAGTAAATGGGGGTGCGAAATTGGAAATCTTGGTTATCATTGGCGTTGGTGAGAAGATAAGCCTGCACGGTCACCGCCTCTTGGGTGGAGAAGAAGAAGTACGCAAGCTTATCCTTTGCCTCTCCACAGCACTTGCCGGGACCGCCACCGGTATGCTTCCCCGGATCTGCTCCCGGCTTCAGCTTGCCATCCTTGTCATAATACCATTCGGTAGCAGTATCCACGCCGTCAAACAGACACTCGGGGCCTTCGCCCGCAAAGGTTTGAATGCCGTCACTGCGAATACTGTCGGTCAGAATCAAACCCTTATTCGTGACGCTGACCTTGTTTCGAAGGAGCAGTTCCATCTTATCATCCTGATAGCAAATGGATTTGGGCAACGAGCTCCAGGTGGGATATTCGGTGGAAACGTTGGATTTGGGAATCTCGAACTTCTTCTCCTCAAACTTCACCCGCACGGTGCAATCCACCGTGGATCGGTCGGACAGCTCATAGGCGGTCTTGATGAGATAGCTTTGCCCGTCCACCTGCACGGTGAGGGTAACTGGGAGGTCGGTGTTCTCCTCCTCCATAAACTCCCAAAAGGCTTCCTTATCAATCTTGTAGACCGTCTCGCCCTTGGCAAGATCCACAAAATTGCGATCCTCCATCATAAATTCGGGATCCAGCGGAAGAGCGTCTATGAGATAGTCTTCCAAATCATCCTGCTTTTCGCCCTCGTCCGGACGATCCCACACCCATTCGTATAAAGCGTCCCGATAGATCAGCCTTCCATTGGTCAAATCGCAGTAGGTGAGATCCTTGTAGCGCCCTTCCTTTTCGTCGTCCTCTGCGTAGTAGAGCTTGAGCGCTTCGCCATCCTTGAAGATCCGATAATCCACACTGCGGCTTACCCCTTCGGCGGAAACGGCATCGTAGAGCACGTAGATCTGATAGCGCTCATCCCGAAGCAGTTTTTCGTAGAGGGTCTCGGGGGAGATCAAATCCAAGGGAGGCAGAGGCGCAGGCTCCTGCTCCTTAGGCTGACAGGCGATGAGCGAGGCTGCCGACATCCATAGCGCCATCCCCAGAGCCAGGGATTTGCGAAGTAGTTTCATAGCTTTACTCCTTTGTTGGTCTTTATTATGCATTAAGTACATTATAGCACAAAAACGCAACTCTGTCAAGTCCATTCCAACAAAAAAGGAGGAGTGGAAAAGCCATCCACACAAAACCGACCCTTACGGGTCGGTTTTTACCTGTCCTACCACTCTCGCAATGCACGACAGAGAGCGGCAAGATCCGCCTCGGTAGTAAACATCCCCAAGGATGCCCGCACCGCTCCGCCCTCGGGAGTGCCCAGCAGACGGTGAGCCATAGGAGCACAATGAAGTCCTGCCCGCACGGCAATTCCCTGCCCGTCCAGATAGGCTCCCACCTCGGCGGCCGATTTCCCTCGGATGCTGAACAGCACGATGCTCCCCTCGTCGGCATAAGGGAGATAAACCTGCACCTTCCGCAGATCGGCAAGCCGACCCACCAAGCGGCGGCGGAGCATCCGCTCTCTGTAGTCGATCTCCTCTATGCCAACCTCCCGAATCGCTTCAATCCCCGCCCGCAGAGAGGCGGCGGCAGATGCGTTCAGCGTGCCTGCCTCCAGCCGTTCGGGAAAGAGATCGGGCATCTCGGGCTCGATGGAACGCAGACCGCTCCCGCCTGAGAGTAGTGGGCGAAGGTCTTTGGCCTCGATGTCCTTGGAGAAGAGGGCGAATCCGCTGCCGGGGAGACCGTACAGCCCTTTATGCCCCGGCGCACAGATCACCGCTCGCCCCAATCGCCGAAGAGAGATAGGCATTGCCCCTGCCCCTTGGGAGGCGTCCACCACCAAGGTGATCGATCTTCCCTTACAGAGGGCGGCAATCTCGTAGAGGGGAAGTCCCACCGACACCACGTTGGAGCGCACCGTTACCTCGATCACACGGGTGTTTGGACGGATCATTCGGCGGATCGCCGCCAAAGCCTCGCCACGAGGAAAGACGGGGTATTCCTCCACGATCACGCCCTCTCTCTCCAGATCGTAGAGGGGACGGCGCACGCTGTTGTGGGCAAGCGCCGAGGTGAGCACGTGATCACCGGAACGAAGGAGTCCCTTCAAGGCGAGATTCAGGGCGGCGGTGGCATTGGGGGTCAGCACCACCCGATCGGGCTCGCCGTCAAAGAGATCGGCCACCGCCTCACGGCAGCGGTAGATCTCTTCTGCCGCGGCAAGGGCGAGAGCGTGGCTCCCTCTCCCCGGATTGCCTCCGCACTCCCGCATCACCCGTTCCGCCTCTCGGTAGACCCGCTCTGGCTTGGGGAAGGTGGTGGCGGCGTTGTCTAAATAGATCATCTCCCCTCGCCTCCTTTGGGATGGACGGTGGTGCGGGGTGTCCCCGTGACGGCAGGCACAGAACCTCTTTCCTCCCACCTTACGGGCGAGCCATCGGCATAGACCATCTTGCCATACGTGAAGCCGGCCGCCGACAGCACCTCCTTGGCACGCTTGGCACCGGCGCAGTCGATAGCAATCCCGTAAGCGCACCCCGACGTGGTGAGATTCGGCGGCAGACGGATCACCGTTGCCGCAATGCCCTTTTGCTCCAAAATCCGCTTGCCCTTCATGGCAAGGGTCATAGACACGGTGGTAATCAGACACTGTTTCGTCATAGCATTCTTTTTCGAAGCGACACTTGAGAATCGCTTCCTACCCTCCCTGATTTTATAGTAACTCCTTTCCCATTGTATGCAATCCCCTGCCGTCTTGACAATGGACCCAAAATCTGCTATGATAAAGGAAACTACTCTAAGGAGCGCCATCTATGACCATCTACTTTCCCAATCTGAAATCGGAGCGTCTGCGCATCTCGGATGCCCGTCACAGTCAGATTATTTCCAAAGACAATACCGCCTTCACCCTCGCCGAGGGAGAGAGCGTGTTTACCGTTGAGCAGATCGCCACCGAATCTCACCGCACGCCGCCGGGATGGGTGATCTATCTGCTCATTCAGATTCTGACGGCACTGCCTCGTGCCATCAGCTACCGCACGCCCATTTTCCGCAGATGCAATCCGATCCTGCTCTCTGCCACGGTAACGGTAAACTCCTTCCGCTTTGGCGAGCTGACGATGTTTTTGGATGCCGGCGGGTACAATCCCGAGGTACACTCCTATCAGCCGCCGAGGCTCACCGGCGACAAGGAGCTGACCATCGTGCTTGGCGGCTACGGCTACGATCCGAAGTCGGTGGAAAGAGCGCTGCGGGAGGAGACGATGAGCAAGATCGGCTATTGCACGGCGCTGACAGCAGTGTTTGTGCTTCTGCTGGTTCTGGCCGTCCTCACCAATTACGGAATTTTCTTTGCGTCTGCGCTGGGCTATCTGCCCTTCCTCGTGGCACTGTGCATCTTTGCTTGGGTACACTCCAAGCGGGCTAAGGCTAAGCTGAGAGAAAAGGTGGAGGACACCCTGCGTTTTCTGCGAGGCGAGATGGGATAGAAGATCCAAAAGGGACGTTGCGAGGCTTCACGTGAAGTCTTTGGAATGCGAAGGCAAAACTTGCGATAAAATAGAGAGATAAATTAGAATTTGACTAACTGAATTTTGGAGGAAACAGCAATGAAATATCAGCTTCATGATTATGAGATAGATTCCTTTATTCTGGAGAAAGATTCGATTATTCTTTCGTTTCCCAATGGCTTTTATGCCGAGGATGATAACGGCAACGAAATAAAGCCGTTAAGGCATAAACTTGTATTTACTGTCGACCGAACCTGCTGCCCTAATGAACCGTTAGAATCTTTTGTATCTATTAGGCGAATCAATCATCATTATACTGGCTGGAGAGATATTTCTTTTAAGCAATTTATTTCTCTTTTCAAAAATGGAAATATGGTTGTACATGATGAATACGATAGCAAACTTACGAACTGGAAAATGCTTCAGCTTAATGCTTCTACAAGTCGTTCAAACATTGAACTGTTCATAACAGATATTATTGATGTAGCTTGTTATGAATGATATCGCTGATAGGAACTCACAGTCAAATTCCAATTGATCGAACAGAACAAAAACGCCCCGACAGACCGTTAAAAAAATCTGTCGGGGGTTCTTTATAGGTTTCCTGCGGTACAATTTCTTTCTTATGGGAACACAGTTCGCCCCTACCGTGATCGAGGGGCTCCGTTGCCCTTACGTCCCTTATTATTCCCGCTCCATATCCGCTAATATTCCTGCCGCAAGATCGGGGACGGTGTGCTCGTGATACCCTTCGAAGGCGGCGGTGTCCATCAGTACGGCGCCCATCCGCTCCATATCGGCCAAATTCACCCTCTGGATCTCCTCAGTTTGAGAAGAGGTGCAGTCGGTGAGGATCACCACGTTGTAGTCCAAGGAATTGGCATCGTAGCAGGTGGTGCGGATGCAGTTGGGGGTGGTGGTGCCCGCCAAAATCACACGCCGCACGGAAAGCCGCCGCAGAATGAGATCCAGCTCGGTGCCGAAAAAGGCACTCCAGCGGGGCTTGATGATGGAGTAGTCTCCTTCTTTGGGCGCAAGACCGTTTGGCTCCTCTGCCCCTTCGGTACCGGGACGCATACTTTTGCCTCCCTTCACCCAAGCGGCGTAACGGGTGCACTCCACGTCCGAGCCGTCGGCACGGTAGTGGCGCTTTACGAAGAAGACGGGGATCTGCTTTGCTCTTGCAATTTCCACCGCACGGATGCAGGCGGGAATGGTTGCCTCTGCCTGCACAATGCAGTGGGCAGACTCACGGTCGATGAAGCCGCGCTCCATATCAATGACAATCAAGGCGGATCGGGTGGGATTTTTCATACTCTTTCTCCTGTCGGTTATTCCCTTGTATTCTATCACAATCCGCATCGTCTGTCAAGCGGCGGCAGACCCTTCGCTTCTTTGGAATTTTTTTGAAAAATCCTCCACAAATCCCTCGATCTGTGCTATAATAAAAGCAAATCCTACCCTTGGAGAGACGATTATGGCTAAATTCACATCCACCAAACAGCAAACCTGCGGAATTGCGCTGGGCGGCATCGGTACCGGCAGCGTGGAGCTTTTCCCCGACGGCGAATTCCATCAGTTTCAGATTTACAATACCCCTCGCTGGGCCACCTGCTGCCGGGAAGACAAGGTAGACGACGGCGAAGCTCATACCGGCGATCTCTCCTTCTGGGTGCGCACAGAGGTGGAGGGTGAGGCGCCTATCGTCCGCAAGCTGGGACAACGCACCGACCCCGATGAGTTTACCTATCGGATGTACGCTTGGAATAAGCCGGTAAAAGAGATCGCCTTCGACGGGCGTTTCCCCGTCTGCGATCTTGACTACCGTGATCCTGCCTTGCCGATCAAACTCTCCCTGCGGGCAGTCTCTCCCTTCGTCCCCCACGATGCCAACGCCTCGGCAACCCCCGGCTTCTATCTGCGCTTCAAGGTTCAGAATCCCACCGACAAGCCCATCAAAGTGAGCCTGCTGGGACGGTCGCTGTGCAAGTTCTTAAATCCCTGCGGGCGGCACAATTTCGTCACCGACCGAGACGGTGATCGGACTTACATTTGGTTCAACTCCGCCGGATCGGCGCCGGACAACGGCAGCGTCTGCTTCTCTGTGGAGGGCAACGGCGAGACCTCCTGCATCGGCGGCGATTACTATCGCTTTTTGCAGGAATACGTGGCCAGCTCCGATTTTGGCGTGTCTCAGGAGTCCTTCCTCTTCGAATGTCGGGAAAAGGGACGGCTGGAGCTGAACCCTTGGGATTATATCTCCCCCGTCTGCGAGCCCAACCCCTTCGACAGAGTGTCCCCCGAGGAGCTGGCGGCGCTGGACGATCGAAACATCGCCGTCCGCTACATCCGCATCGCCCGTTATCCCTCGGCAAAGTCGCTGCTTCGCCGCATTCGCCATATTACCCCCGATTTTCCGAGTAATCGCAGTGAGCAGGAGGCATTCCTGCGCTGCTACTACCGTCAGATGGAGCGGATGGGAGCAGGCGGTGACAACGTCTTCGGCGGCGGCGCACTCTGCCATACCCTCACCCTCCCTGCAGGCGGTGAGAGCGAGATCAGCTTCCTCTACAGCTGGCATTTCCCCAACCACTACAACGAGAGCGGCGAGGATATGGGGCATTATTATGAGAAATTCTTCAAAAACGCCTACGAGGTCAACCAATATCTTGCCAAAGAGCGGCTGGATCGCAAGGCAGAGGCCTTTGCCGATCTGCTCTTTGACACCACCCTCCCCGAAGTCTACCCCGAGTGCTGGTCGAGCCATCTCTCCACCTTAGTGAAATGCTCTTGGTGGCTGCAAGATGGCAAGTTCGGCATTTGGGAAGGGCTGGGCTTCTGCGGTTTCCATACCACCGACATCACCTACCACGCCTCTTTCGGACTCCTCGCTCTCTTCCCCACCCTTCAGCTGGGACAGATGGAGATGGGCGCCGCCTTCCAAAGAGAGGACGGACGGGTGCATCACTTCTTCACCCCCGACCTCTATCACACCGACCGGGGCTTCGACCGTGTGGATATGAACCCTCAGTTCGTGCTGATGGTCTGCCGTGACTATCTCTTCACCGGCGACCGCGGCTATTTAGATCGGATGTACCTTCCCGTTCGGCGGGCGCTGAAGAGCATCGCTCTGCTGGATCACAACGGCGACGGTCTGCCCGATACCGACACCGGGCGCAACACCTACGATGCATGGCATCTCTCGGGAACGCCTGCCTACATCTCGATTCTATGGCTGGCATCCCTGAGCGCAGGCTATCTGCTGTCCAAACTCCACGGCAGTGAAGCCGATGCGCAAGAGTGGCTGGATCTGCTGAAAAAGGGCAAAGAATCGCTGGAGGCGCTCCTTTGGAACGGCGAGTATTACGATCTTTGGAAGAGCGACGAGGCCACCGACGGCTGTCTGATGACCGATCAGCTGGACGGCGAATGGTTCCTGCGGATGATCGGACTTGGCGGCAATCTCCCCGACAGTCGGATCAGAGAGGTGCTTTCCACCGTTTGGCGGCACAACTACACCCCCGAGACCGGGCTGATCAACGCATCCTGCCCGGAGGGTCATACCACCACCCTTTATACTCACTTAAACTGTCAGGCGGAAGCCCAATGGACGGGCATCGGCTATGCCATTGCCGCACTGATGCTGTCGGTGGGAATGGTAGACACCGCCCACACCGCTGTAGAGACCATCCACCGCCATCAAGGGGATTTCGGTCATTTCTGGGATCATTGGGAGTGCGGCTACCGCTATTCCCGTCCCCTCTCCTCCTGGTCCACCCTCCACGGTGCGCTGGGACTGGCCTACAACGCTCCCCTGACTGCGCTGACCCTGCGCCCCGCCATCGCCCCCACCGAAGATGTCCCCTTCCGTGCGCCTCTTTGCCTGCCCGATTGCCTTGGCAGCGTGGAGTTTACCACCGAGGGCTGCACCCTGCGCATCGTGGAAGGCAAGCTGAAGCTGAGCTGCCTTTATCTGCCCGCAGGCGAGTGGGGCAAGGCCACGGTGAACGGCGAGACGGTGGAGTCAACCTTCCGCCACACCGCCAAGGGGCCGCTGCTGAATCTGTCAGCCACCCTCGACGAAGGATCGGTGCTGACCCTTCGCCGCCAGCAGGAGGATTGACTCCCGCTATCAAAAAACTATCACCTTATCATCCATCGTTTGGAAGGAGATTCCTATGAACTCACCTCTGTCCTCTCAGCCCAAGGTCACCGTTTTCACCTGCGTGTATAATATGGCGGACAAGATCCACCGTGTGTTCGACTCTATGCTGGCACAGACCTATCCCAACATCGAGCATATCATCGTGGACGACGGCTCTACCGACGATTTAGTGCCGCTGGTACGGGCGTATATGGCAAAAGCCCCCTATCCCGTGGTCTTTCTGCAAAAGGAAAACGGTGGCAAGCACACCGCCACCAATCTGGCGTGGGACAAGGCCACCGGTGAATATATCATCCAGCTGGACGCCGACGACGCCTACCTCCCCCATACTTTGGAGTATTTGGTAGACAAATGGAACAGCATCCCCGAGGAGGTTCGGGATCAGTATTGGTGCGTGCAGGGCAGATGTCGGGATCAGATCGAGGGCAAGATGGTGGGCCCCCTCTACCCCGAGAACAT
>JAFTMF010000193.1 GCA_017452565.1 Clostridia bacterium | reverse complement strand
GGAAATACCTCCCTTCACACACTAATACCTTGAAAACTGCTGATTTGTTACAACAGCGAGAAGATTTTTTTGGCTTCGCCAAAAAAATAGAGAAGAAAGAATAAAGAATAAATAAGAAATAATAATTATGGTTGTTTTTCGGCTCCGCCGAAAAACTTCCGAATTTATTCTTTATTCTTTCTTCTTTATTCTTTATTCTTTTAGAATCCAAAAACATCGGCAACCACTTTGCCGATGTTTTTGGATTCGCTTCTTAGATTCCCGAGAAGTCGTACTCGCCGCCCACAAGGTCGGCTTCGTAGACTACGGTGAGCTTGCCGTCTACAACCGCCAGTCCCACAGTGCCCGATCCCTCGTAGTAGATCTGATCGTTCTCCATATATTTGAGAATCGTCTCCAGCTTGGGCAGATTTTCGGGGGTGTGGCTGCCGAAATAGCTGTTGGGCATCAACACTACCGGCGCGGCAATCATAGGATACAGCGAGTTCAGATAGTTGAAGCAATGGTGCGCCACCTGTACCGCATCCGATTTCCAAACGGTTGCGGGGAAGGTCTTCTTCATCACCGCTTCCGCCTCTACGTTGGTGTCGCCTAGCAGCAGGACGGTCTTGCCGTCGATGTTCAGCCGCAGGATGGCAGAGGTGCAGTTGTAATCACTTAGCGGAAACTGTACCTTGCCGCCGTTCTTGGCAGCCTCGGCAAACTGATCGATGCCCACCGCATCCTCGTGGGTGAAGAGCACCTCGAAGCCTACGTCGGAGAGGGTAAACTTCTGTCCTGCGTGGAGCTTGAGGAATTTCGCCTCGGGGAAATACTGGCGGATCATCGCCTTGGTGGTGGTGGTGTTATCGTCATAGCCGGCAGAGCGCACCTGATAAGAGGGGATGTTGTACATCACTCGCTCCAGAGCGATCTCGTCGTGGTAACGCTTCACCAGCTTGGCCATACCGGTGACGTGGTCGCCGTGAGCGTGAGTCATATACCACGCCGCAATGCGGATGGTCTCGCCCTTTTCGGTGCCGGTGATCTCGTGGAGGAAGCTCACCAGCCCCTCCATCGCCTCGTTGGAGGACTGATGGAGGTGTCCGCCGTCTACCAGCACCAGGCTGTTGTCCGACAGACGGATCACGTAGAGCATACCGCAGTTGACGGTTTTATTGGTGACTTGATTGTTCGGATCATAGTACAGACCGTACTGATAGATCACGGTCTGGGTATCGCCCTTGGTATCGTAGGCGAACTCCTTCAGCGATACGCCTGCACGGTCCTCGGACACACGGATTTCCTTGTTCGTGTCCATATAGGCAACGTGATAGGAGAGTCCGTCCTTTTCAAAAGCGGCGTAGCGGTTCTTGCCGAGGGTATTGTCTAAAATTTGGGTATAACCCGCCGCCTTCATCTCTTCCACGTAAGCGGTGAAATCCGCCTCGGAGACGTCGGAGAGCAACTGCATACGGGAGTATTCGTTCGTTTCTGCACGAACATCGTCGGCAAGACCCGAGCCGGAATTATAAAATCCTTCTGCCAGCGAGCCTACCATGGGGGAAGGACAGGACAGCACCCAACCGTCCCGCACAAAATTTGCAAGCGTATCGGTCACAAACAGATCGCCTTTCAACATCAGATTGCCTCCTTGTGCGTTTTTCTGCACGTAGTCTTTGATAAATACGTCCACCGCTTTGGCGAGGACGGCTTCGTTGGTCGCCACGATTACCACACGGCTTTTTTTCACCGCAATGGCGTAGCTGTTGCCTCCGGGAAGTGCTTTTTGCAGTGCGATGCTATCGGGACGGTTGGTTTCACCGATGAGGATTTCAAAGGCGTCCTCGGAGAGGGTTGCCTGATCCTTCACCCAATCGTCGGACAGATAAGGAGCGCTGCCGCAAGCCGCTTCCAGCGCGGCACGCAGATCCACCACCACGTCCTTGACGCCGTCGGAGGAGCGCTGACCGCGGACGATTTTATATTCGGTTTTCCCGTCCTTGTAAATCTCCACGTCGGCGGGAGCGGGAGCGGGAGTAGTCACGGCAGGCTGATCCGAGTTCTTGCAGGAAAGGAGAGTCAGCGTAGCCGCCAAAATTGCCAGCGTCAGACAAAGTTTTTTCATAAACCCCTCTTTATTCTATTCTGATTTATTACGGAATGCTTCGTAGGGATCGCCCTCGTATTCGCTCTCGGGGAGGATTTCCAGCGATTCCACCGCACGGCGGGCACGGGAGATCATCCATACCAGCCCAATATGGGCAAGCAGATTGGCAATGGCTACCACCGTTTGGAGCTTGTGGTCGCCAAAAAGTACGGCGGGATTCCAGAAATAAGCGGACAGACCCAAAATCACGTCCAGCCACAACAGCAGGAAGGAGCCGGTGCGCAGCCAGTTGCCCACACCGTCCCGCTTCCATAAAATCGCCGCTACGATCATCCCCACGGGCAGCAGGAAAGCGGGAATCAGCAGACACACGCTCCCCGGCAGATCGGGATTTAAAAAGTGATACATCACGCAAAAATCTGCCGACGTGCAGGACAGAAAGAGGCGCAGCTCGTCCGAGCCGAAGAGGAACACCAGGTTGACAATGGCCGCCACTGCCCATACGATCAGGGCAATTCTGCCTCGCAGGATGCGCTTTTCCATCAGCTTCCGACGGGCGGCCAGCACCTGATTTACCTCGTCGGTACGGGATTGCTTACCGGTCACTGCTGACCTCCCGTCTCATCGGACAGGGGAGTCGCCTCGGCCCGGATGGGCTCTACCGGCTGAATGGGTTCTACCGGAAGGGTAGTTTCAATCTGCTCTGCAGGTGCAGGAGTTGCCGCTGCAGGCGCTTCTGCCGCTGCAGGCACGGTTTTAGTCAGCTCCGCTACAGTGGGAATTGCACCGAAATTAGCAGGCGCAGGAGCAGCAGTCTCTGCATTTTGGGGAGCCGCCGCCGTGGGTGCGGGGATGGTCATCTCCGCAACCGTGGGGATCGCTCCGGATGCGGTAGTACTAGGGAACTCCCGATAAATCGAAGCGGGAGTCTGATACATCACGTCGAAAGCAGAAAGCGCAGGCGCTGCGGGAAGAGGTGTTTTCTTGAAAATGCTGTGGGGACGGCGGATCAGCAGAACCACCAGCGCAATCAAACCGAAGAGCGCCAATGCAATCTCCACAAGGAACAGTACCACTCCGAAGAGAATCTCCTGTGACTCAGTCATTTCCATTGCTTGGAAGTAAGCCAGCACCGACAGAGAGTTAAATCCGGCGTGCATAGCAATGGGCACCCAGATAGAATCATAGCTGAAGTAAACGCAGGACATTACGAATCCCAGCACGGCCGCATACGCCCACTGCAGAGGATGGCCGTGGATAATGCCGAACAGGGCAGATCCAATGAGGATGGCCACGATGCGGGGGATACCGCGGGACAGCCGTCCGGTCACCAGATGACGGAAGATCAGCTCCTCAATCAGCGGCGCACCGATCACACCTGCAAGGATGTAGGGGATCAGCGTGTTCATATTGTAGGAGGCGTCCATGGTATCGTTGTAATCCTTCATCAAGCCCGGGAAGAGGAGTTCTACGAAGATCATTACAAATCCCAGTGCGCAGGTCAGTCCCAAACCTGCCAAGAATGCCAGCAAAACCGAAGAAACCTTGGTTTTTTTCATACCCATGCCCTCGGCAAAGGTTTTGCCACGGGCAAGGAAGATGATTGCCAGCACTAAGAAAATCAAAATATCGGCAACGATCATCAGCCAGTTTCCGTCATCGAAATAGGCCTGATTGATCATCTCTTCTATGGCAGCATCGCTCAATCCCTCCAAGGGGAGAGTGGCATACAGATAGATGGTATATCCCACCTCGACAATCAGTCTGAGTCCAAAGTAGAATATAAAATAGCAAACGGCAGAGAGGATCGCTCTCCAAACCGACACCTTCCGATCGTTGAGCAATCCGCCTTGGGTAGGCGCTGCGGGTGCGGTTGGATTGGTTACAAATCCATTGTTGGTAAATTCGGGAGTTGCGTTCATAGTTTCACTTCTTTCTTTTAATTATGGAACGAAAATCGAAAAAGATGTAGGAGAATCAAGAAATTACTCTTCGTCTTTCTTTTCATCAAACATTCCCTTCACCGATTTCTTCCATTCGTCGAAATCAGCCTCTTCCTTTAAGAGGGCAAAGGGATCTGCAAATTCTGCTTTGGGCTGTTGAGGCTTTTCCGCAGGCTTCCGACGAATGGGCAACTCGTCGGGCAGCTCGTCTGCCGCAGTCCGCTTCCTTCTGGGGACGGGCGCCAGATCATCCTCTGCAGTACCCAGATCGTCTGCAGTCAGCTGAGCTTTGCGGGGCGCCGACATCGTCCCAGGCTTGATTGGAGCAGGTTCAAAGGGTTCCTCCTCTACGGGAGCGGACAATGCAGCAACTCTTGCTGCAGCAACTCTTGTTGCGGCAGCTCTTGCTGCGGGCGCTGCCACCGTTACGTCGGCATCTTCGTCCTCTTCCTCACCGAAAAGCTCGTCGGCGTAAGCAGCAAAATCGTCCTCGTCATCCTCTTCGGACGCAGCGGGAGCAGGCAAATCCTCGTACATTCCTTCACCTAAAATAATTACCACCGCTTGAATCACCGACGCCAGTCCGGTCAGTGCCACCAAGAAGGGGAAAAGTGCCTGCAGGGGCATCACCTCGGGGAAGCAAAGGCCGTACACCCAAACCACCGCCATAGCGCCTGCCACGGGAGTCTGCAACAGACAAGCCAGCAAGAGGAGGGGTCTGCGCCACGCACCGGCAAAGCAAGCCACCAGCGTCACCGTCAGCGAAAGCAGCAGCATCAGAACCACCGCGATTTTCAAGGGAAGCAGCTCGAACAGCGCTACCGAATCGACAAACACGTCTACCACCGACAAAATCAGCAACAGAGCCGAGACAGACAGCGCAGAGATGGACAAAATTTTCTTGAACATTTTGATTCAGATCCTTTCCAAAGAGGAGGTAGCCCTAAGAGAACCCGTGTCCTCTATAGGACTTCTGTCCTACGATTATTTTTTCTTAAAAATCAACTTCTTCTGAACGAAGTAATTCAGCACGAAGAAGGTCGCTTCACAAATCAGATTGGCCAGCCACAGGGGAATGAAGCCCAGCACCATCACACCGGCCACCTTGCCCAGCAGTACCACGCCCGCCAAGGAGTAATACTGGAGCATCGACGACCACAGACCGCCCGTCTTGCGGAAGACCATCAGACGGTTCAGGTGGAAATTGGTCTGGGAACTGCACACCCAAGCCAGCACCTTGGCAACGCCTCTGCTCAGCGAAGCGCCCAGCGGAATCAGCGGTGCCAGCGCAAGGAGAAGAACATAATCCACCAAAAATGCGATCACAGCGGAAAAGAGGAATTTCAGCGAGGTGGAGTGCATAACAAGACCCAACGCACCGAAAAAGCTGTTTTGGAAATTGACGCGGGAGGCACGAGTGAGTCCCTCGCCCTCACGCACATCCACACCGGC